>JAHXIM010000290.1 GCA_025655635.1 gamma proteobacterium symbiont of Lucinoma myriamae
CTCCAGCCTAGAGAAAAACAGTTCAATTATGAGAAGTTTGGTGCTGGATATTATGTCGTTGCATGGGCTACTGCGTTTTTTAGGTTTAAGGTTCTGCGTATAACTGCGATGCTTACAATAAACTTGATGTGCATCATCCAGAGTAAATGCATTAATAGCGTCTTGTTGTGCTTGTGCTTCGATTTCTGCCAGTTTGTCAGCCTTAGTCTGTGCTCTGGCCACCCGTTCCTTTTCTCTCTGTGTAATAGGGCAGATGCCAGCACGAATTTTAGATTTAATTGCGTAATGCTCTCCAACAATTTCATCTATCAGATCATCATCTAATACCTGATCATAGGTAAATGAGTCCATAGTGATTATTTTGAATCTGTTATCAACTGGAGATTTGTATTTATAAATAATGCTTTTTCTAGTTTGTCCTAGACTGACACCGAGGCCGCGAAATTCATTTGTCCAGACTCGCTGAGTTTTTGCACCCGATGTGTCATATTGGAGTCTATTGAAGGTTTTTGCGCTAAGTTTTATCTTTTTCATGTCATTATCACCATTTTAGGGTGAATCAACAAATTAGAAACTCTCTCAAAACTCTCAAATTTGAATGTTTTTTGAGGTTTTTGTAACTATTTGTAAATTCACACGATTTCACCGTTACTGATGAAAGTCTAACGTAGGTGTTTGAAAACAAAAAGAAATTCTTATTTATATCAACCTCTACATGACTTTATCAGTCGTTATAGGTTAATAATACTCTGCATAGTCTCTACCCTAAATTGTCTATACTTTGCTAAAATAGGAGAAATTTCCTATTTCTTTAAAAGAGACTACCAAAAATGCTAATTCTGCGTGGCAAACCAGCCTTATCACCCTTCAGACTTGAAAAATTATTACATAAGCTTCGCGCAGTTGTTCCGAGCATTCACTCGGTAAGCAGTCAATATATACATTTTGTTGATTCTGATAAAGAAATAACCGCTGAACAGCAAACTGTTATAGAGCGCATATTAATGTATGGTGCTCAATCAAATGAAGTTGCTGATTATCCCGGCTCTGAATTTCTTGTGGTGCCCAGAATAGGAACTATCTCTCCATGGGCAAGTAAGGCGACTGATATTGCTCATAATTGTGGTTTGCATGAGATTAACCGCATTGAGCGAGGCGTTCTTTATACTATTGACTTTTCCACGAATTATCAACTCTTAGATGTGCATCGTGATGAACTGGCACATGAATTACATGACAGAATGATTGAAACCTGTCTGTTTGAAATAGAAAAAGCCAATGCCTTGTTCGAGCAACATCATCCAAGTCCGTTTACTAGTGTCCCTATTATAGAAAAAGGCCGCAAAGCGTTAGTTGAGGCAAATACACAACTGGGTCTGGCATTAGCAGAAGATGAAATCGATTATCTTGTTAATAACTTTATTCAGCTTGGTAGAAATCCAACCGATGTTGAACTTATGATGTTTGCACAGGCTAATTCAGAGCACTGTCGTCATAAGATTTTTAATGCAGACTGGACAATTGATGGTAAGCGTCAGGATAAGTCACTGTTTTCCATGATACGTAATACCTACCATCATAATTCACAAGGTGTTTTATCAGCTTATAGTGATAATTGTGCTGTTATTGAAGGCTTTAATATTAACCGTTTTTACCCTAATAGTGACACCTCAGAATATAACTATTCACAGGAAGACTGTCATATATTAATGAAAGTCGAAACTCATAACCACCCAACGGCTATATCACCATTTCCCGGTGCAGCAACCGGGTCAGGTGGTGAGATACGTGATGAAGGCGCAACCGGGCAGGGGTCTAAACCAAAAGCAGGCTTAAGCGGTTTTTCTGTCTCAAATTTAAAAATAAAGAATTTAATGCAGCCCTGGGAGCATGATTATGGTAAACCAGAACGAATAGTTTCAGCTCTGGATATTATGTTAGAAGCACCTATTGGTGCGGTGGCTTTTAATAATGAATTTGGTCGTCCCAATATCTGTGGTTACTTTAGAACCTTTGAAGAAAAAGTGAATACAACAACAGGCACTGAGGTTCGCGGTTATCATAAACCAATTATGCTGGCAGGTGGTGTAGGCAACCTTAAATCAGAACATGTTCTTAAAGGCGAGGTACCAGAAGGTTCTAAGATTGTTTTGCTGGGCGGTCCGGCTATGTTAATTGGTCTGGGTGGTGGTGCCGCATCATCTATGAATTCTGGCAGCAGTTGTGAAAATCTTGATTTTGCTTCAGTGCAGCGTGGTAATCCTGAAATGGAACGTCGTTGTCAGGAGGTTATTGATCGCTGTTGGCAGCTGGGTAAAAATAATCCCATTCTTTCGATTCATGATGTTGGTGCCGGCGGTATATCAAATGCATTACCTGAGTTAGTTAATGATGCAGGAAGAGGTGCTGAATTTGAACTTCGTAAAGTGCCTAATGATGAGCACGGTATGTCTCCCATGGAAATTTGGTGTAATGAGTCACAAGAACGTTATGTCATGGCTATTGGACCGGAAAATATTGAGCAATTTGAACATATCTGTCAACGTGAACGTGCTCCCTATGCGATTTTGGGCTCAGCAACTAAAGAACAACGTTTAATACTTAATGACCAGCACTTCGGTAATAGACCTATTGATATGTCTCTTGAGGTTTTATTGGGTAAGCCGCCTAAGATGTCTCGAAATGTCACTCGTGAAAAAAATATTCAGGATGCATTTGATACCGATAACATTAATTTATCTGATGCTGCTCATCGTGTATTGCACCTACCGTCTGTAGCGGATAAATCTTTTTTAATTACCATTGGTGATCGTTCAGTCACCGGACAAGTGGTACAGGAACAGATGGTTGGACCCTGGCAAGTTCCCGTGGCTGATGCAGCTGTTACTTCCAGCGGCTTTCAGGAAATAACGGGTGAAGCAATGTCAATTGGTGAACGCAGTCCTGTTGCTTTAGTTGACCAGGCTGCTTCAGCGCGTATGGCTATTGGTGAAGCTCTGACCAACATTGCTTGTGCACAAATTGATAAGCTTTCAGATATTGTTTTTTCTGCAAATTGGATGGCCCCGGCGGGGCATGCGGGTGAAGATGCTGGTTTATATGATGCAGTAAAAACAGTGGGCATGGAAATCTGTCCTGAATTAGGCATTACTATTCCCGTTGGTAAAGATTCCATGTCCATGAAATCTGTCTGGAATGATAATGGTGAAGACAAATCTGTCACCGCACCATTATCACTGATTGTATCAGCTTTTTCACGAGTTCAGGATGTACGCTCTACATTGACGCCGCAAATAAAAATGAATAAGGGTGATACAGAATTAGTTCTCATTGATCTGGGGCGTGGCCGCCATCGTATGGGAGGCTCAGCATTAGCTCAGGTGTATGGAAAAATTGGTGATACCTGTCCGGATTTGGATGATACTGATACTTTTAAGTCATTCTTTAAAGTGATCCAGGAACTTAACATCAATGATAAATTATTAGCTTATCATGATCGTTCTGATGGCGGTTTATTTACGACCTTATTAGAAATGTCTTTTGCAGGGCATTGCGGTCTTAAAGTTGGACTTAATCATATTTGTGTTAATCAGAATGAAATTATACCCGCATTATTTAATGAAGAACTCGGTGCTGTTATACAGATAAGAAAGTCTGATCATGATGCTATTTTTACCTATATAAAAGAAATGGGCATGGAAAGCATGACTCATGTTATTGCTCAGCCTGTTACTGGTGATAGCATTGACTTCACCTTTAATAGTTCAATTGTTCTTAGTAATACCCGGACACACTATCATCGTGAGTGGTCTGAGACATCATTTCAAATGCAAAAGTTACGTGATAATCCAAGGTGTGCTCAACAGGAATATGATGCCATACTCAAAACAGGCGATCCGGGTCTGCATATGGAAGTAGGCTTTGATATTAATGAAGATATTTGCGCACCCTATATTAATATAGGTGCCAGACCTACAATGGCTATTTTACGTGAACAGGGAGTTAATGGTCATGTAGAAATGGCTGCGGCTTTTGAAAAAGCAGGTTTTACTACTCGTGATGTTCATATGTCAGATATCATAGATGGTGGTTTATCACTTGACGCGTTTAAAGGTTTAGTCGCCTGTGGTGGTTTCTCCTATGGTGATGTACTGGGTGCCGGTGAAGGTTGGGCTAAATCTATTTTACTTAATGACCAGGCGAGGGGACAGTTTGAACAATTTTTCAACCGTGCTGATACTTTTGGTTTAGGAGTTTGTAATGGTTGCCAGATGATGTCAAACTTACATGAAATTATTCCAGGGACAACTCACTGGCCTCATTTTGTAAAAAATGAATCAGAACAGTTTGAAGCCCGGACTGTTATGGTTGAAGTGTTAGATTCTCCATCACTATTTTTTGCTGGTATGGAAGGTTCTAAAATGCCTATTGCCGTGGCTCATGGAGAAGGACGAGCGGAATTTCAATTAGGCAGTTCGGCACAAAAGGCAATGGATTCTGGTCTGGTTTCCTTGCGCTATGTGTCTAATGATGGCTTAGTAACCGATAAATATCCATACAACCCTAATGGTTCACCTGATGGCATGACTGGTTTGTGCAGTAAGGATGGACGCTTTACCATAATGATGCCGCATCCAGAACGGATTTTCCGTTCGGTACAGAATACCTGGGTTAGCGAGCACAAGGGTGAAGATGCGCCGTGGATGAGAATGTTTAGAAATGCCAGAAAATGGATTGATTAGTCATTACATTTAATAAAAAAAGTATTCCATTCATACGTATTTTGAGTATAGATATAATTTGATTAAATCGTATAGTATTCTTATTAGTTTTTAAAGGGGAATTTCTTGAAAGACACGATTCTTTGGTTGCAGCTTCAGCCAAGGCGTAAGCCAGATAGGAATTGTCTATATTCTTCTATTAAAGATATAAAGAAATGGACTAAACGTATAACTCAACTTAAAATACGTGATCAGGAAGCTCGATTTTATTCTTTATTAGTAGAAGTTAATGGCTTAGATCTATCCGTTAATGAACGTCTGGCTTTTCTAGAGTCTTTGCATCAACCAGTTGTTGACCTTATTGATCACCTTTCAAAAACATACATTGGCTCAGGCTTACCTTTAGCTGAAGATAAATCAAAATACGTACTTAGGGTAAACTCACTATGGTCTGAAATGACCACAGCTTATAAAATAATCATTGATGATTTATCAGAAAGTAGTTTTTTTACTTCTATTATTAAACAAAAAGATTTAGCTTGTGCTCTTTATCATGTCCTGTTTTATCTTAGTGGACAGCTCTACTCAAATTATACTCTTTACTCCGCATCTACTGAAAATGTCTGGCGAGATATTCATCAGGTTTTTCACTTTGCTTCAAATAGAAAACTGGATAATAGAAAAATTGATGCAAAAATATCTCCGAAATTAACTATTTTAGACTTATACAAAAAGGTACTACTGTTTTCTTTGGCTAATCCTTATCACCTGACAATACTGGAAATGAAAACCACATGGGAACATCTGGATGACTGGTCTGGTTTGTCTGAATTAAACCTTAATAGTATTCAAGTGTTAGCAAAAAAATACCCTTTTTTAATTCAGGCTTATAGTGATCGGGCACCGTTTATTAATTCATTAAATAAAATGAATACAAAAACTGATGAGCTTAATTTTCCATCTGTTTCATCAACATCAGTTTGGGGTTTAAATACTAAAAAATTGATTAAGCGCCTGGCTAAAAAAAACAAGTATCCAGATATTATCTCCAACTATCTTATAAAACGTTTATCTTGCAGCTGGTCTGGAAATAGTGATCGTCTTGAAAACAGAAAGGAATTGATTGAGCCTGTTGTTATTGCCCTTGGTGTTTCATGTATTTCTCAATTTCTTTCTCAAATTGATATTAAACCTAAAATATTAAAATTAAATGCGTCAGAAATACAGAAGCTGGAGTTAACTCCTGCAATGTATTCTCTATATCAGGCTTATTTAATTGATGAATCAAAAAATGGCTTTCGTCTTAAATTAAGTCGTCATACTAAAAAAGCAATTTTACCTAATATTGGTGAAGTTATTGCCATAAAACATGTAGATAATGGTGTTCATATTGGTTTTTTACGCTGGATGCGAGAGAATACAGAAGCTGAAATTGAATTTGGTATTGAATATTTAAGTGCTATGGCTGAACCTGTTCAGTTGACAAAAGGTAGTGATAAACAGTTTACCAGCAGGCATAATCCAGAAAAATTAAATGTACTGGATAGTTTTGTTTTCCCCGGTGGAAAGGAGCATAATTTTAAACCCATACTTTTTACTCATACATTTGTTGAAAAATTCTATAATATTAGAAATGATCACCTTGTTTTGCATCATAAAACGGGTTCAATTAATATCAAATTAATACAAAAAGTTGATGAAGTATTAGGGTGTTCCCTGTATTTATTTGAGAAAGCATCAATTGATTAGTGATATGGTAAGTCGTCTGACGATTACTGAATGACTCTTCGTTCATTTTTCTTACGTCTATTGGTTAAATGTCCGCCTCTGGTTAATCGACGTCGGCCGTATATTTTTAGACGTCGTTGATTAAATCTTCTGTCTCTGCTGATCTCAGAAGGGAGGACATTTTTTTCAGCCATCGGTTCAATGTAGCTAATACCACCGATCTTGTCGATAAGTGTTGCAAATAGTAACACTTCCTGCTGAGTTAACTCTTTTTTAAGAGTAATATGCTTTCCAGAAAAAATATATTCTGACTGGACTTCTGACAGCTTGAATTGTTTTTTAAAATTGCTTTTAACTTCATTTAGTTTAAAATTTTTGGAAATTTCACCTGAAAACGTTAAACAATATTTTGACATCTAATACCTCACTACTCCATCCTGTATTAAGCCTCTTATATTTTAAAGAATAGTCTGTATATATTAATTTGGAAAGAGTGAATTGAAATAAATTCAGCTATACCTGTTTGATCAGTTAAAGTTTGATTTTATTGTACCAGCCAGTTATTAACGGTTTCTATATCGACTCGGGCTAATTCACCTGATGCCTGTTTTAATTTTAAAACATTTAAAATATAAATGTAACGTGAATTGGAGTGTTCCTGTTTCGCACGATAGAGGTCACGTTGCACATTAAGTACATCAACAATAGTACGAGTACCAACTTCAAAGCCAGCTTCAGTTGCCTTTAATGCACTCTCATTGGAAATAACAGCTTGTTTTAAGGCCTTGACACGGCTGACTTCTGATATGACATTTAGATAGCTGCTGCGGGCATTTTTCTCTGTAGAATTAAGTACTTCTGTATAGGCTTCCTGACTCTGCTGAAAATCATATTGTGCCTGTCTGGTTTTAGACACAACCGAATTACCCTCATAAATGGGGATAGAGATGTTAACACCGATGATAGAGATGTTAACACCGATTGAACTGTCCTTAGATTGCGAAGAAGTCTCAAATCTGCTGAGGTTATCTTTTGAATAGCCATAAGATGCAGTTAAACCAAGAGTTGGATAATGGCCTGAACGCTGTAAATTGATATTTTCTTTTTGGACAAAGGTATCTTCTTTTGCTGCAAGTAAAGTATAATTGCCACTGAGAGCCTGATCAACCCAATGTGTTATCTTTTCGGGTGTTGGAGGTAATAAAGGAATTGTTTCTGCCAGAGCTGAGATATTATCAATATATTGGCTGGTTAATTCACGCAACACTTCTTTGGAAATGAGAAGATCATTTTCTGCAGCAATGACCTGTGCATTGGCATTATCGTATCCAGCCTGTGCTTCATGTACCTCAGTGATGGCAATAATACCGACTTCATAACGTCGTTTTGCCTGATCGAGCTGACGACTAATGGCTTTTCTTTCGGCCTTAGAGAAGCCTACACTATCAATTGCTGCCAGAGTTCTAAAATAAGCATCGGCAGAACGAAAAATTAATTCCTGCTGAGCAGCACTTAAATTAGCTTCTGCTTTGCTGATTTGAAGATTGGCAATTCTATAGTTAACGTAATTAGTATTATCAAAAATACTCTGGTTTAAATTAAGATTATAGCCATGGCGGTTAAAGGATTTTGAGCTATTGTCAACGGTATTGCCTGAAGGATTAGTTCTATTTGCTGAAGTCTCAGCAGAGGCATTGACAAAGGGCAAGAATCTGGCAAATGCCTGTACAGAACCTTCTCCAACGGATTGTCTTTGTGAAATAATCTGTTTGAGTACCGGATCCGTCTGATAAGCTAAACTATAGACTTCTAATAAGTCTTCAGCCTGAACAACTGGAGTGAATGAGAGTGCTGCTAATAGACATGAACTTATGACAGATGCAGACAGCTTGCTTTGTGCAAATTTATTTTTATTTAAATTCATGTTTATTTGTATAACCTGATTTATTATTAAGAGAAGTTATTGAGTCCGCATTATCTATAAGTGGCCATATTATTGGCAGATAATGCGGGTAGAGATAATGTTAATCCTTATTATCATCCAAATAACGTTCAGCATCAAGGGCCGCCATACATCCTGTCCCGGCAGAAGTAATTGCCTGACGATAGACATAGTCTGAAACATCACCTGCGGCAAAAACACCGTCAATACTGGTTACTGTGGCATTGACATCAGAGCCTTTTTTGGTTTTCAGATAACCATGTTCCATATCTAATTGACCTTCAAAAATACTGGTGTTGGGTTTATGGCCAATAGCAATGAAAACGCCCATGGCTTCAAGATCTTTAGTAGAGCCATCCTGAGTATTCTTTATACGTGCACCTGTTACACCGGCATCATCGCCCAGTATTTCATCGATGCCAGCATTCCATTCGATAGTAATATTACCTGTTTTTGATTTTTCAATCAGTTTATCCGACATAATTTTTTCACTGCTGAATTTGTCTCTGCGATGAACAATGGTGACTTCTGATGCAATATTAGATAAATAAAGTGCTTCTTCAACGGCAGTATTACCACCACCAACCACAATCACTTTCTGATTTTTATAAAAGAAACCATCACAGGTTGCACAACCGGAAACACCGCGTCCTTTAAATGCCTCTTCTGATTCAAGACCTAGGTAACGAGCAGAAGCACCGGTTGCAATGATCAGGGCATCACAAGTATAACTTCTTGAATCACCTTTAAGTTTAAAGGGTTTTTCTGACAAGTCGACTTCATTAATGTAGTCAAAAATAATTTCAGTGTTAAAGCGTTCAGCATGCTTGCGCATTCTTTCCATTAAATCTGGTCCTTGAAGACCTTCTACATCACCCGGCCAGTTATCAACTTCAGTAGTGGTCATTAATTGACCGCCTTGCTCCATTCCGGTAATAATAACGGGCTTAAGGTTGGCGCGCGCCGCATAGACGGCTGCAGTATATCCGGCAGGGCCAGAACCAAGGACTAAAAGTTTGCAGTGTTTTGCATCACTCATGAAATAACTCCAAATAAAGGTGGAAAGTTGTTAACTATAAATTATAGTTAAATTATGAGGCTTGTAAAAATAAATTCCAAGCATTAATTAAGTTAAAATGACTATTGTTCAATTTTTTCTTTTGTGTATCTGGAGATAAGTAGTCAGCCCTGAAAAACATATTATCTATTTGAAATGTAAGGAATTATCCCTATTTTTGAGTGATCAGATCGACCAGAAATGTTATAATAA
>JAHXIM010000159.1 GCA_025655635.1 gamma proteobacterium symbiont of Lucinoma myriamae
ATGACAGGTAAGTCTTTGGCGAACCTTATGAGTGCTCTCATGAACCGATTAGTTCCGAGGTTGAGTTAAAAGGGGAACACTGATGACTTATCAACAACTTAGTTTGAATAGTTTTTTTAGGTTAATCAATTTAGATAGATTTTTCAACCTAAAATTTCAATATATAGTCTAATGTGTCGACCGCTTCAAAAATGGTTCATACTTGTGAGAGCTTAGTGACACTTATTTCTTTTTTCTTGCTCGGGGGTGGGCTTTGTCATAAACTTCAGCCAGATGTTGAAAATTAAGGTGGGTATATATTTGGGTGGTTGAGATATCAGCATGACCAAGCAGTTCCTGTACCGCCCGTAAGTCACCACTGGATTCTAATAGATGGCTGGCGAAGGCATGACGTAACATGTGAGGGTGAAAATGAACAGGCAGCCCTTGTTCGATGGCCATTTTCCCCAGGCGCTGCTGAACACCACGTTGTGTGATGCGAGTGCCAAAGCGTGAAACAAATAATGCCTGCTCGTCGGCTTTAGCCAGGTTGTTTCTGACTGCTAACCATTTTTGCAGTGCCTGTATGGCTTTTTTGCCAATGGGTACATCTCGTTCTTTACTGCCTTTGCCCAATACTCTGAGTTGCTGATCGCTTAATTTCAGGTCAATGCGATCAATGCCCGTCAGTTCTGATAAACGCAGGCCAGAAGAATAAAGTAATTCAAACATGGCACAATCACGAATATGGAGAATATCGTTATCGGTGTTGTGGAGCAATTGGTTAAGTTGTTCAATATCTGGTGCTTTAGGGAGCTTCCGGCCTGTTTTGGGTGCATTGACACCTTTAAGAGGATTGTGACTAATCTGTTGGTCTTTTATCAGGTATTCATATAAGCGCCGCAATGAAGATAATTGGCGCTGAATGGTTTTTCCAGAGAGGTTTTTCCGGTGCTGTCGAGCGACATAGGCTCGATAATGGTGACTGGTAATATTCAGCCAGGAATCGATACCCTGTTCTGTGAAGTATTCAATAGCCTGAGTTAAATCACGTTGATAACCGGATAAGGTATTGGGTGATAGCTGACGTTCTACTTTCAGGTAATATATGAACGCTGTAACTATCGTTTTCATGGCGGTTGATAATCAATTTGGCTTAGTTTGGCCGTGTAATAAAGCGGTTAAGTCTGTGACTTAAAATTTCGCCGAGACGTTCAAGAAAGACCGTACCCATATCGGCATTGAAACGGTGCATATTATTGCTACCCAGAATCAGAGCACCAAAGCAATTATTTTTTTCAATGAACAGCGGAATGACTGCTAAAGAGGATAGTGACTGAGATTTCTTGTCAAATAATGCCTCTAAGGGAAGTTTTTTGAAAAAACCGCACATGGGTTTGCGGGTATTTAACAGTTTATCTAACTCCTGAGCGAGAGCTGAATTATTTTGTATAAAGATATGTTCAGGCTGATCCTTTAAGGGTTCAATTGATAATTTGAGTGCTACAGCATCGACTGAAAAATCATCGCATAAACTCTCATCCAGAATAACTTCGCAGGCATCAATTCCATCACAGGATAATAGTGATAACATTAATTTGTGCATGTGTTGGTTTGATTGTTCATTTTCTTTGGCTATCGCAAATAATTCACTTAGCTGTGCTTTATGCTGATCATTCTGCTCTCTGAGAATACTCACTTGTCGTTCAATGAGTGAAACTGCAGTGTCGCTGCTATGAGGTATTTCTAAAGAAGCCAGAAAATCAGTATTTTGATTAAAGAAATCCGGGTTGCTTGTTAAATAATTTATTATTTCCTGTGATGTAATTTCTTTAGACTCAGTTTGCTGCTCAGTCGTATCGATTACGTCGTTTTCTAATTCACTGCTTGAACTCATAGTGTTATTTGACCTTCATAAACAAAACTGGCCGGGCCAGTCATCATCAGGGAATGTGCACCCTGTTGCCATTGTATGTGTAATTTACCTGCCGGTAATGCCACGCTGACCTGCTCGGCAAGCCAGCCATGCGATATACCACTGGCGACGGCAGCGCAAGCGCCGGTACCACAAGCAAGAGTTTCGCCGGAGCCCCGTTCATAAACACGAAGCCTGATCTTATGTTTATTAATAATCTGCATAAAACCCACATTGACACGATTAGGGAAACTGGGATGAGATTCCAGTAGTTTGCCAATCTCCTGTACGGGATAGTTATCCAAATCATCAACTTTCAGTGTAATATGAGGATTTCCCATGGATGATGCGGAAAATTCAACTTGCTTTATTTCACTGATCAGATCACTTCCTATTGCCAGAGTATAACGATTATCTTTCTGAGAATCACCTACTGCTGTCACAAATGGTAATTTTTCAGGCTCAAAAACAGGTTCACCCATATCAACCGTTACCTCATTTTGAGCAGTAATCCTTAGAGTAATAAGGCCGCTAAAGGTTTCAACGACAATAGAATCTTTTGTGGTGAGGTTTTTCTCTCTGACGAATCGGGCGAAGCAGCGAGCACCGTTGCCGCATTGTTCTACTTCACTGCCATCAGCATTAAAAATTCTGTATTTGAAGTCGACGGTCTCAGCATGAGCTTGATCGGGTGTTTCTACCAGCAATAATTGATCACAGCCAACACCAAAATGCCGATCAGCAATGAAACGCACTTGCTTTGTTGTCAAATTAATCGTTTGTGAGATGGCATCGATAACAACAAAGTCATTACCCAGACCATGCATTTTTGTAAAATTTAATTGCATTGTTGGCCAATCATTGTGAAATAGTAAATAAAAACGTTGTTTTTTCTGTACAGAATAAAAGGTAAACTTAATCTTTTATGAACATTGCTAACCATTTACATTACACTGCAGAAAAGACCTGATGCTTAATTTTACCACACTGCCGCCGTTATCACTCTATATTCACTACCCCTGGTGTGCCCAGAAATGTCCTTATTGTGACTTTAATTCTCATGCTGCTCCGCTTGCTGTGAATGCCAGACAGCGAGATGAAGCCTATGTTAATGCGCTAATCAATGATTTAGAGCATGAATTGCCTGCTATCTGGGGCAGGACAATACAGACTGTTTTTATTGGCGGGGGTACTCCCAGCCTGATTCAACCAGAGTCATTACAAAATTTATTAAGTCAGATCAGTGCGCGTATTAAATTATCCCCGATGGCTGAAATTACCATGGAAGCCAATCCGGGTACAGTGGATCAGCACAAATTTGAAGAATTTCGTCAGGCTGGTATTAACCGTCTATCGATGGGGATCCAGAGTTTTGATGATCAATTGCTTAAAAAAATTGGTCGTATTCATGATTCTCAGCAGGCTCGATTAGCTATTGAGCGGGCAAAACTGGCTGGTTTTGATAATATTAATTTAGATTTAATGTATGCCCTGCCCGGTCAGACACTGAAAAATGCCCTTAATGATGTACAACAGGCCATTGATTTTGACACCTCTCATTTATCACATTATCAATTAACACTGGAACCTAATACTCTGTTTGCCAGTCAGCCGCCTAAATTACCCGATGATGATCTGAGCTACGATATGCAGCTTGAATGTCAGCAGTTACTGGCTGATGCTGGTTTTGAGCATTATGAAGTTTCAGCTTACGCACAGCCGGGGAAGCAATGCCGGCATAATTTGAACTATTGGCAATTTGGTGACTATTTAGGGATTGGAGCGGGTGCTCACGGAAAAATCAGTAATGCGGCTCAACAAAGCATTATCCGGCGCTGGAAAGAAAAGCACCCTCAACACTATCTTGAAAAAAATAGGCTTGAAATAAACGGTTCAGAAAAAAGGCTTGAAAACTCCACAAATAATGCTAATTCATTTATGATTGGTGGACAGCAGCAACTGTCTCGTCATGATATCGGCTTTGAATTTATGCTTAATAGCAGTCGTTTGATTGATGGCTTTGATAGTCAATTATTTTTTGCGCATACAGGCCTGCCCATTCTTCAAATTGAAAACGGCCTGAAAAAAGCAGTAGCACTGGGACTAATTGAGTGGCACCGAGACCACATCAAACCAACAGAACGGGGGCTTCAGTATCTCAATGAATTACAAGAACTCTTCTTATAAGCAAGTGTCAGATAAAAATTGTCATCAGTCTGGTTCAGCTGCCAGACAGACTGATGAACGATACCAATACGTCTATTATTGTTATTCAAGTGAAGCGGTACGTAATATTGACTACCTCATGGTTGAGCAGGGTTTTGTCGATAATAGTTATGAATTAATGAAGCGTGCTGCCCAGGCATTATTGGACTTTGTTAATCGTAAATATTCCAAGATTGAACATATCACCATTATCTGTGGTGCAGGCAATAATGCTGGTGATGGTTATGCACTGGCTCGATTGGCAAAATTACAAGGTAGTGAGCCGCCAATAAAAGTTCACTTAATCTCTATTATTGATCCGCAAAAGCTGTCCGGAGATGCTCATCAGGCTTATTTGGACTGGCTTGAATGCGACGGCACAATTGAATCAATGGAGGGGGCACATTTCCCTGCCACTGATTTGATTGTCGATGCCTTAATTGGAACGGGTTTAAATCGGGCACTGGAAGATGAATGGTATGATGCCGTGGCGGCAATTAATGCCAGTCCCAAGCCGGTTTTAGCCGTTGATATACCTTCAGGGCTGGATGCTGATACCGGCGCAAGCTATGGCATAGCGATTCATGCCACCCATACACTGACATTTATCGGTCAAAAAATGGGTATGTATACCGCTCAGGCTCGTTATTATTGCGGCAAAATTAACTTTGCATCACTAGGTGTTGCCGACACTCTTTACCAGCAAATTGACCATAGTGCCATTTTAATGGAGTGGAATAATATTGCGCCCAAACTCCCCTGCCGCAGCCCTGTTAGTCATAAAGGTGATCACGGGCATCTACTGATTATTGGTGGTGATTATGGTATGGCCGGAGCCTGCCGTATCGCTGGTGAAGCAGCTTTGAGAACAGGCTGCGGACTGGTTAGTATCGCCACTCGAAAGGAAAATGCTAATGCTATTACCAGTGCCCGTCCTGAGCTGATGGTACATGGTGTTGAAAGTGCCGATGATCTGGAGCAGTTATTAGCCAAGGCAACAGCCATTGCCATTGGTCCTGGCCTGGGTACTGATCAATGGGGTGTCGCATTACTGGATAAAATTATCAGGTTTATTAAGCAGCAATATAATTCTGATGAGCATAAAATTAGTTGTGTTTTTGATGCAGATGCGTTGAATATCATGGCGCAGCATAATTTAATTATTCAAAGTCAGGATGTTATTTATACTCCCCATTTTGGTGAAGCCAGCCGACTGCTTAAGCATAACTCTGAACACCCAACCACTGATACCAATCGTTTCGAAATGATCAGCAAGCTGCAAGAAAAATATCATGGTACTTTTGTGTTAAAAGGTGCCGGGACTCTGGTTAATGTAGAGGATGATATTGCAATTTGCCCTTATGGCAATGAAGGGATGGCCAGCGCAGGAATGGGTGATTGCCTAACGGGTATTATTGGTGCGCTGCTGGCACAAAAATTAGCCATAACAGATGCAGTACAATTGGGTGTTTGTTTACATGCAAAAGCGGGCGACTTAGTCGCACTGGAAGGTAAAAACGGCATGTTGGTGAGTGATTTATTCCCTAAGATACGCCAGCTTATGAATAGTTATGGTTAGTTTATCATAACCATTCAGTCTGATTTTACAGGCTGTTATGAATGTTCAGCGCTTTACACGGCCTTTATAGTTACCTTTATCAATAAGCTCAATGGCCTGAACAGAGATGCTCATAAACACAAACAGCACAATAGTGATAACAGGACGTACTTGTTTCATCATAAACTCTCTTTAGGTTAAAGACCTAATTTATCCCACATGGCATCTACTTTTTTAACCACTTCTTCATCTTTAACAATAGCACATCCCCACTCTCTATCGGTTTCACCAGGCCATTTATTGGTCGCATCCATGCCCATTTTTGAGCCCAGACCCGATACAGGTGAAGCAAAATCAAGATAATCAATAGGAGTGTTTTCTACTAATAAAGTATCTCTGGCAGGATCCATTCGTGTCGTCATTGCCCAGATAACATCATTCCAGTCTCGTACATTGACATCATCATCACAGACAATAACAAATTTAGTATACATAAATTGACGTAAAAATGACCAAACGCCAAACATCACTCTTTTTGCGTGACCAGGATATTGCTTTTTCATGCTGACTACAGCCATACGATAAGAGCAGCCTTCAGGCGGCAAATAAAAATCCACTATTTCAGGAAATTGTTTTTGCAGTATAGGTACAAACACTTCATTTAAGGCAACACCCAAAACAGCGGGTTCATCAGGTGGGCGTCCGGTATAGGTGCTATGATAAATGGGATCTTTACGCATGGTGATTCGTTCAATAGTGAATACTGGAAAATTATCCACTTCATTGTAATAACCTGTATGATCACCAAAAGGCCCTTCAGGAGCTTCATCACCAGGCTCAAGATAACCTTCGAGTACAATTTCACTGCTGGCAGGTACATGCAGATCGTTACCAATGGATTTCACTAATTCTGTTTTAGCACCGCGCAGCAGACCGGCAAATGCGTATTCTGACAATGAATCAGGCACGGGGGTAACAGCAGCTAAAATAGTCGCTGGATCAGTACCCAGAGCAACAGAAATGGGAAAACGCTCGCCAGGATGTTGTTCCTGCCATTCCTTATAGTCCAGAGCACCACCACGATGAGCCAGCCAACGCATAATCACACGATTTTTTGCAATCACCTGCTGCCGGTAAATACCCAGATTCTGACGTTCTTTATTGGGGCCTTTGCTTACCACTAATCCCCAGGTAATCAATGGTCCGGCATCTTCCGGCCAACAGGTCTGAATGGGAAGTTGATTGAGATCGACATCATCACCTTCCAGGACAATCTTTTGACAGGCTGCACGTTTAACAATTTTAGGCGCCATATCGAATACTTTTCGATAAATGGGCAAGGTTTTCATTGCGGCCTTAAAACCACTGGGCGGTTCAGGTTCTTTTAGAAAAGCCAGTAGCTTGCCGATTTCACGTAATTGTGAGACATCATTTTCACCCATACCCAGTGCAACACGTCTGGGTGTGCCAAAAAGATTGGCCAAAACAGGTATGGAATGCCCAACAGGGTTTTCAAATAATAATGCCGGTCCTTCAGCACGCAGCACCCTGTCAGCAATTTCAGTCATTTCCAGATTAGGATCAACACTATGCTGAATGCGCTTAAGTTCACCAATTTCTTCTAATTTATCAATAAATTCACGCAAATCGTTATATTTCATATAAACCTTTTAAGTGAGTAACTTAATATAAAATTTTGTATCAGTTCATTGTATTGAACTAATTGATTATTACAATGTCTATACAGGTAGGCGACTTAGTGCAAACAGCGACAGCGAGTTGCTTACTAGATGACCTTTTTAACACTGACAGCGATAAAAAGAGGCATCTTTTCATTACATTTCTTTGGGTTATTTAATCAGCCGGGGTTATCCCGCCCCGGAACTTTTTAGAACCGACAGCCCTTAGACTCTATAGCCGCCATGACGTCTTCGATTAATTACATCCATCACAAATATCCCGAATAAAAAACTCAGTCCGGAAGCCATTGCCAGAATCAGATAATTCTTTTTGAATAATTTAAAAATATTAGTATCACTACTGTCTATTATTGTTGGTAATTCAATAAGTGTACTGACATCAAATTGACTACTCGCAACTTCTTCACCCATTGCCAGAGAAGCTATCATTGACAAGCGTTTTTGGAGCAGCTGATTGTTTTTTCGGCCTGGATCTTTTGCGCATGCTTATCTTGAGAATCTAATTGTTCCCAGGCTTTAAGCTCTTCTTGTAGTGTTGTGATATTTTCTTCATAAGCAGCCCTTTCTTCATCAGATAATAGTGCTTCATATGAAGTGTCAGATGTTTCTGAAGCAGACTGAGAAGCATTGTTGTTTAATGCTTCTTGCAGTGCTTTTTCCAGTTTATCTACTGTTAGTCTTGACGGTTCATCCCGGGTTAAAAATCGAACTTTTATCCAGCCTTCTGTTCCATCTGATGTTTTAATCAGGCTGAACTCTTCCTCTGTTTTTATGACTTCAACGGCCATACCACTAGCGATTAATTTTTTTATGGGACTTTCCAGACTGGCCTCTGTATGCATACCCAATTGTAATCGGGGACTAATAAAATACTGCCCCTCTTCCTGAGCTGATGCTTGTGATGCTGATATAAATATAATTATTGATAACAGACATAAGACGATTTGACGATATAAATAAAATTTAAAATTCTGTTTCATAATTTACCTTTTTTAATTCAGCTATTCAGCATATTATTCAAGTAGAGCCCATGGAAAATAATAAGTACAGGCTGGATAGTTACTTTTTGGGTTTTATTATACGGTAATACCAGTATGTCTCAACAAGGCATCAATGGTCGGCTTTCTTCCCCTGAAGCGAACAAAAAGATCCATTGGTTCTTCAACGCCTCCCGTCTCCAGAATATTGAGAAGAAATTGTTCACCGCTGTGTTGATCAAAAACTCCTTTTTCTTCAAACAGAGAAAAAGCATCAGCAGATAACACTTCTGCCCATTTATAACTATAGTATCCTGCGGCATAGCCACCAGAAAAAATATGCGTAAAAGCATGTTGAAAACGGTTAAATTCAGGGGGAATAAATACAGAAATCATTTGCCGGGTTTCATCCAGTGTTTGCTGCACCTGAGGTTGATCGTTACATTGATAATGAATATGCAGATTAAAATCAAATAAGGCAAACTCTATTTGTCTGAGCATTTGCATTCCCGATTGAAAATTTTTCGCTGAATTCATTTTAGTAAAGATTTCATCGGGTAAAATTTCTCCAGTCTGATAGTGTCTGGCGATTAAATTTAAGGATTCTTTTTCCCAGCACCAGTTTTCCATAAATTGACTGGGAAGTTCAACAGCATCCCAGGGTATACCATTGATGCCTGAAACAGCAGAATAATCTACCTGAGTTAACATGTGCTGTAAGCCGTGACCAAATTCATGGAAAAGCGTATTGACTTCATCATGAGTAAACAAAGCAGGCTCATCACCAATAGGGGGAGTGAGGTTACAGGTTAAATAGGCGACTGGAATTTGTATCATTCCTTTATAGGCATGACGCACAATACATTCATCCATCCAGGCACCACCACGTTTGTGCGGCCGCGCATAAAGATCCAGATAAAACTGTCCGCGTAATACTCCCTGAGTATCTTTAATTTCATAAAATCTTACATCAGAATGCCATGTTTCAATGCCGGATACAGCACTGATATTAATATTATATAAGCGCTTAACAATGGCAAATAAGCCATCAATAACCTGATCTTCAGGAAAATAAGGCTTCAATGTTTCCTGAGAAAGATCATATTGATGCAGACGAAGCTTTTCTGCTGCATAGTTGAGATCCCAGGCCTGTAACTCTTCAATGCTAAGGTGTTCAGCCGCATACGCTTTGAGTTGAGCAATATCTTGTGTACGCCCGTCATGGGCATAAACTAATGGGGTGTAAGTCCCCTGTAGGAGGATCACCGCTATGTAAATTGTATCCAACCA
>JAHXIM010000044.1 GCA_025655635.1 gamma proteobacterium symbiont of Lucinoma myriamae
ATTTGATCAGGAACAATTAAATTACAATTAATGTTGTACGATAATCTATCAATTCATGATGATTATCTTTTTTCAGGGTCGACTAATTAGCCCTATAAGAATTAACAAATAAGAGAATTTACCTATTATGTATAAAAATTATAGACGAATCAGCCTGACATCACTTCTTGCGTTTTTATTTTTAGTTTTACCATTTTCTATGGTTATGGCTTCAGGCGGCGACACTGCTGTTGATCTCACCACCACAACTTACGGCATTATCGCCGTTATTGTCTTCATAATTGCCTACAGTCTGGTCATCGGTGAAGAATTTCTACATATGAGAAAATCAAAGCCCGTTCTAGTGGCTGCCGGAGTTATCTGGATATTAGTAGGCATGGCCTACAATACCATCGGTGAACCTCATGCAGCAGGCATTGCCGTTAAGCATAATATTGAAGAATATGCCGAGTTATTACTTTTCCTTTTAGCAGCAATGACCTACATTAATGCCCTTGAAGAAAGAAATGTCTTTGATGCCTTACGCGCCTGGCTAGTATCCAGAGGTTATTCACTTAAAATGGTGTTCTGGATCACAGGTCTGCTGGCTTTTGTCATATCCCCCATTGCAGACAATCTGACAACAGCCTTGCTGATGGCAGCTGTAGCCATGTCTGTCGGTGCCGGAAATACCAAATTTATTGTTCTCGCATGTATAAATATCGTGGTTGCAGCCAATGCTGGTGGTGCATTCAGTCCATTTGGTGATATTACCACTCTGATGGTCTGGCAAAAAGGCATTGTTCAATTTGATCAATTCCTGGTCTTATTTATTCCCTCATTAGTTAACTGGCTCATCCCTGCCGCTATCATGTCTTTTTCTGTACCAAAAGGTAATCCTGAACCCATTGAATCCGACGTCGTTGTCAAACATGGCGGTTATGTCATGATTGGCCTGTTCCTCTTTACCATCGCAATGGCCGTCAGTTTCCATAACTTCTTACATTTACCTCCAGTACTCGGCATGATGACAGGCCTGGGTGTACTCAAGTTATTTGCTTATTATCTTAAAATAAAAGAACACGGCACAGCTGATGCTGAGTCAATAGAAGATGCTGATATGAAAGATGCCGTATTACATGTTGAAGGCCAGTCAAAAAATTATGATATTTTTCATATTCTTGCCCGTGCCGAGTGGGACACTCTGATGTTTTTCTACGGCGTTATTTTATGTGTCGGCGGTTTAGGTACTTTAGGCTATCTTGCTATGATTTCTGAGATGATGTATATCGGTGAAGGTGTTATGGGCACAGGCATTACCGGAGCCAATATTATTGTCGGTGTACTTTCTGCAATCGTTGATAATATTCCGGTAATGTTTGCAGTACTAACCATGAACCCTGATATGTCCCTGGGCCAGTGGCTGCTGGTCACATTAACAGCCGGTGTCGGCGGTTCTATGCTGTCCATTGGTTCAGCGGCAGGCGTAGCACTGATGGGTCAGGCCAGAGGCATGTACACCTTCTTTGCTCATATGAAATGGTCATGGGCCATTGCTTTAGGCTATGCAGCCAGTATCTGGGTACATATGCTCATTAATGCTGACTTAATGGATGTTGCTATTAACAGTGCCAAAACTATGAATTAGTCTATTATTACAAAGCACACAAAAAAACCCTCATAGCTGCAGTTGCTATGAGGGCTTTTTTTATCTACAACTAAAAACCAGCAATGTAGCTATAGAGGCTTAGCGTAATTGTGGTGCTGTACCAAAACCACTGATTTCTGCCATTTGAGTTGCAATTGATGCACCGATTTTTTTAGCAAAACGGTCAAGAAAAGCTTCAGAGACGGTAAAATCTTTTATCTCTTCAGCACCAATCACTTCACGTGCAACATAACTGGTACTACCCAGCTTATCCACCAAACCTAACTCCAGGGATTGCTCACCCGTCCAGACATAGCCACTAAAGAGTAATGGATCATCTTTAAGTTTATCACCACGTCCTTTTTTAACGACCTCAACGAACTGTTCATGAATATTGGCTAACATCGATTTTGCATGAAGCACATCATTTTCTTTAGGCTCAGTAAATGGGTCAAGAAAACCTTTATGCTCACCTGCGGTATACAAACGTCGGGTCACACCCAGTTTATCAATAACATTTTCAAAGCCGAAACCATTCATTAAGACGCCGATTGAACCAACCATACTGCCCTTGTCCGCATAAATTTCATCAGCTGCAGTAGCAATATAATAACCACCAGAAGCACACACATCAGCAATAACTGCATAAACCTTTATCTCAGGATGAAGCGCTTTAAAACGATAAATTTCATCATTGATGTAACCAGACTGAACGGGACTGCCGCCTGGGGTATTCATCCGTAAAATTACACCTTTGGTTTTTTTATCATCAAAAGCATCACGTAGTGCGGTCACAATATAATCAGCACTGGCTTCTGAGTCAGATGATATAACACCTTTAACATCAATGACTGCAGTATGTTTATCGCTGCCTTTTTCTAATGATGCCGGATCAAAAGGTGAATAAACTAAAACAGCCAGACCCACAATATAAGCTAAAAAAGCCAGTTTAAAAAAAATACCCCAGCGACGAGTGGTACGCTTCTCCTTTAGCGAAGCCAACGCCAGATCTTCAACCAGTTTTTTCTCCCAACCGTCATTACTGGTCATCTTGTCATAATTTTCATTAAGTTTAACTTCATCTTTATCCATATTCGATTTTCCTGAATTAATCACTATTATTTATTAAATGGGGCTGTTTGTTTGCAAAAAGAAGGGATTATTTAATAATTATCACAATTTAACAGCCACTCTGATAATTCGTTAATACTATCCACGCAGGATATTGGCGCATGTTTTAGAATGTCGGCTTTATCATGAACCCCGTAACTGACTGCCAGCGCATCCATGCCAAGTGATTTTGCCATGAGCATATCATACTCAGTATCACCAACCATAATTGCATCATCTGCCATCACACCAAATTCATCTAACAATTCTTCTAACATCTGCGGATGCGGTTTAGAGCGAGCCTCATCAGCACAACGGCTACCATGAAAGAGTGTTTTTAAACCTGTTTCAAGCAACACGGGATCTAGACCTCTGCGTGCTTTACCCGTCGCAATAGCCAGCATAAACCCTTTGTCGATTAATTGCTGCAGCATGAGTCTCACATCGGTAAATAATCCTGAAGGTGTATCATTCGCGGTAATAAAATGATAGCGGTAACGATCAGCAAAGTGGGTAACCTGAGCATCCTGTAACTGTGGGTAAAGGCTTAAAACCGCTTCATTGAGACCCAGACCAATAACATTTTTCAGAGTATTTTCTGTTAAAGGCTGTAATTGCATTTCCTCGGCTGCACATTGCAGACAGGCAACAATTCTTGCCTGAGAATCCATAAGAGTGCCATCCCAGTCAAAAATAATTAATTTATACGCGGGCATTATTTCTACTTTATGTTAGTTAAAATGAATATGAGTAAATATCTGATATACCATGAATAGTGGCAGCTATTTTGTTAAAGTCAGTAAAAATTGTTCTAAATCAGCACTTAATGGTGCTTTAATCGTAATTTGTTTGTGCAAATCAGGGTGTTTAAATGAGATTTGCGCTGAATGCAAAAATAAGCGTTTAAGCCCTCTGTCTTTAAGGCGTTGATTACACGCATAATTACCATATTTACTATCCCCTGCTACATTGTGACCAATATATTTTGCATGCACACGGATCTGATGGGTACGGCCAGTAATAATTTTTACTTCAGCCAGTACCGAGTCATTAAAACGCTCCAGAATACTAAAAAAGCTGGTTGACTCTTTACCTTTTTGATCCACTCGAACAAATCGTTCTCCGGATTTTAGCTCTTCACGTAACAAAGGTGCAGTTACTTTTTGTTTTTTAAAATCAGGCAAACCGCATAACAGAGCCAGATAACGCTTATCTGTTTGTCTCTTGCGTAATAAATCCTGCACTGCGATAAGTGCACTGCGTTTTTTGGCAATCAATAAGCACCCAGAGGTATCTTTATCAAGCCTGTGGATGAGTTCTAAAAACTTTTCATCCGGCTTCAAAGCCCGTATGGCTTCAATAATGCCATAACTTACACCGCTGCCGCCATGAACAGCAACACCACTGGGTTTATTGATGGCCAGTAAACTTGAATCCTCAAAAATAATAGAGTTCTCAATTAAAGTTAATAATGAACGTCCAGGTGCGGGCAAAACCTTTTTTTCAGTTAATGAAACCGGTGGGATTCTAACACTATCGCCATATTGGAGCTTATATGTTTGTTTAATCCTGCCTTTATTGACTCTCACTTCACCCTTACGAATAATTTTATATATGTGTCCCCTGGGTACACCTTTTAGCTGATTTAACAGAAAGTTATCAATTCTCTGCCCTGCGTTGTTGGCATTAATTTCAACAAATCTGACTGAATGTGTTATTTTTTTATGATTCATCTAATATTTCTATGATTTTACATTGATGGAATTGATTTCAACTGTTATATTAGCTCAGTTATAATCTTCAGTTAATTCGTTACTTATACTTTTGCGTTTATTAACTAGTTACAAACTCATTAAGTCACTGAAAGAAGTGAAGCAATAAATCTAACGATTGAAGATAAACTTATTTGTTAAACATCCGGCTATTTCTAGTTGAAGTGATTTTACCCAATTTTGGTTAAAGTTACGATTAATAGAATCCAGTTTAATCAAATAAACATCATGAACTATTTTTTTTTGATATTGGTGATGTGATTATTGCAAGTTAAGGCATCTATTTTAAAGATGCACGTTAAATGTTGCACAGCAATGGAAAAACACGCCAGCTGAATTTAGTTGGTGTTTAAACCAATTACTCCAATTTTTGACAATAATCATACAAATTTAAACCAAGTAAAATCATTAAAATTTTAAGCCATGAAATATAAATAATTTACAGCTCCTGTATAAAGTTTACAGAAAAAGTAACAAAAGACTTTTATATTCAGTTTACAAAACATTCAAGCGATGTTTTAAACAAGACTTTTCAACAGGTTAAATCTGTATCAGATTGATTTTCGATACCTTAAACTGGATATTATTTAAGCCAAAATCATTGATATAATCTATTAAAATAATTTATAACGTTATATCAATTTGATTAAAGCAGTCATTAAGTAAAGAACGATTTTTAGCAATTGGGTGTTGTTTAAATACATAAAGCTATGCGAATAAGACAATGCATACTAAGACCTTATGTATTTATTTAATCAAAACATAATTTATTAGTACGATTTTTTATTTCTAAATTGTTTAATTTTAATTGCTGGCATAATTTTAACTTATAAGCATTTGATTAGTAACTAATTATTCAAGTACATTCGTAAAAAGTTATGTCGTTAAAATAAAGAATTAGCTTTGTTCTAAGCATGTTACTTTTTCCTGACACATAAGCAATTTTGCTTATAAACTCTATATAGTTTGAGCCTCTGAAAATTTTGGTACAACTATATGAAAAGAATGTTATTTAATGCAACACAACCTGAAGAGTTACGTGTTGCACTGGTCGATGGCCAACACCTGTTTAATCTGGATATTGAAACTACCCAGAGAACACAAAAAAAAGCAAACATCTACAAAGCAAGAATTACCCGTGTAGAGCCCAGCCTCGAAGCTGCCTTCGTTGACTATGGTGCTGATAGACATGGCTTCCTCCCTCTTAAAGATATTTCACGTCAATATTTCAAACAACCAACCGAAAGAGGCAAACGCGCAAGTATTGCCCAATTAGTGCGTGAAGGTATGGAAGTTGTTGTTCAGGTTGATAAAGAAGAGCGTGGTAATAAAGGTGCAGCACTCACCACCTTCATCAGTCTTCCGGGCCGTTACTTAGTTTTAATGCCTAATAACCCCAAAGTAGGTGGTATTTCCAGACGTATCGAAGGCGATGAACGCTCCGAACTAAAAGAAATATTGAATCAGCTTAATGCCCCAGAATCAATGGGCTTAATTGTCCGTACAGCAGGCATTGGCAAGAGTATTGAAGAACTTCAATTAGACCTGGACTACCTGCTTCACTTATGGAAAGCCATTGATAGCGCATCCGTTGAGCGTAAAGCCCCTTTTCTGATTTATCAGGAAAGCAATATCGTTATTCGTGCCATTCGTGACTATCTGCGTTCAGATATTACTGAAATCATCATCGATGAAGAAAAAACCTATAAAGAAGCCTATGACTTTATGCAGCGAGTCATGCCGCAACACCTTCATAAAGTGAAACTTTATAGTGATAATATCCCTCTGTTTTCACGCTACCAGATTGAAAGCCAGATTGAGACCGCTTTTCAACGTGAAGTCACCCTGCCATCCGGGGGCGCTATAGTCATAGACCACACTGAAGCTTTAATTTCAATTGATATTAACTCCGCCAGAGCCACTAAGGGTGGTGACATTGAAGAAACCGCATTAAACACTAACTTAGAAGCTGCTGATGAAGTTGCTCGACAATTACGCTTACGTGATCTCGGTGGTTTGGTAGTCATTGATTTTATTGACATGTCTCCTGCAAAAAACCAGCGAGCTGTAGAAAATCGTATGAAAGATGCCTTAAAACTGGATCGTGCACGCGTTCAGGTTGGTCGTATCTCACGCTTTGGTTTGCTTGAAATGTCTCGTCAGCGTTTAAAACCATCACTGGGTGAATCCAGTCAAATTACCTGCCCTCGTTGTAGTGGTCACGGCACTATTCGCGGTATTGATTCTCTTGGTTTGTCTGTACTTCGGATCATTGAAGAAGAATCCATGAAAGAGAACACAGGCCGTATCCTGGCTCAATTACCTGTTAACGTTGCGACATTCTTACTGAATGATAAACGTGATATTATCAGCGAAATTGAAAGTCGACAAAAGATCACAGTGACTCTGATACCTAACGAAAGTCTTGTCACACCGCATTATCGTCTCGAACGTATTCGTAACGATGAAAATATGACTGAACAATATCAGGTTAACAGCTATAATTTCAACCGAGCTCTTAATGATGACGAAGCTAATGGCATGATCGCTGAGCCCTTCCAATTAGAAGAACCCGCAGTTAAAGCACCAACTAGCCTGCAAGTCCAACAACAAAGTCAACCACTGACTTTAGTTAGACGTATCTGGACATCATTATTTAACCGTCGCGAGTCTGATGATGCTCTTGATAATGAAGTAGCGCCGGAAGAAACTAAAGCGACAAGAGATACCAAAAGCTCAGCTCAAAACAAGCGTTCCGATCGCAAATCAGATCAACGCAGAAAAAATGAACGCCGTGACAATCGTAAAAAGCCGCAAAAACAAAGTAGACGAGATGATGGTAAAAATATCCAGAAAGGCAGTAATAAATTACGTAAGCAGACACATGAAAATCCTGCTGTTAAATCAATAGAAAAACCTGCTATATTTGAATCTATGGGTGAAAAAACACCATCAGAGAAACCTTCCAGGAAAACAAGCACTCCTAATCCTAACAAGAGTCAGGGACGTAGAAAAGCAGATTCTACTAGTAAAAAACAGCAATCAGCACAAAAATCTGAGCAAATAAACGCTGAAACATTAACTCAAATTGACAATACAGAGACTATTAAACCAGACAATAACAAGGAAGTAGTATCTGCTAAAAAAGAAGCTGTTAAAGTTGCGGATTCAAACCATTCTGAAACAGTTGAAACGTCATCATACAATGAAGGCTCAACCTCACCTGCAAAGAAAAAATCCCTACGCGGCCCAGGCTCAAGACGCACTGGACGCAGAACCAGTACACGTAAAAAAGTCGTTACTAAAGAAACACAGTCGCCAGCAAACCAAAAAGTATCAAATACTCAGGGTACGCCTTCAGCTAGTCAGGAGCCTTCAGCTGCTAGTAAGGAGCCTTCAGCCAGTCAGAAAGCATCAATTTCTGACACTAGCAGCGCTCCTGCTGTTGAAGCATCAACTGTAGCCGAAAAAAATGATGTTATCTCCAGTAATGAGTCAACAGAAGATAAACCTGCTACAGTGAAAAAAGCTGCAACAAAGAAAAAAGCTCGCAGAAAAACAGCAGTAAAGAAAAAAGCAGCAGCCAAAGCAACTACTGAAACTACTAATAAGGAGCCATCAGCCAGCAAAGAGCCTTCAGCTGCCATCGAAGAGCCTTCAGCCGCCATCGAAAAGCCTTCAGCTAATAAGAAGGCATCGCTTTCAGCCAACAAAGAGCCTTCTACTCAACCTGCCAGTGCAGACAAAGAGCAGGCTCCAAAAGCACCGGCTAAGAAAAAAGCTGTAACAAAGAAAAAAACCGTTGCAAAAAAGCCAGCTACTCCTGAAGCGACACCTTCTTCAGAGACTAATAGCTCTATAGAGCCTGTAGAAGCAACTGTAAAACCCAAAAAATCTAGCCGCCGTAGTCGAATTGCGAAAACAACGGTTAAATCCAGCTCATCTGTCAGTACATCAAGTCAACTTTCTGATAAACGTGATGGCAGAGGTAAAAACTAAGTCGGCTGTTTTCTGAAGTTTAAAGCAAAAAAAGGGAAGTTCTCACGAACTTCCCTTTTTTATTTTATAACCAGGCTGTCTAAATCATGATAGATGTTTCTTTTTAATATCATCTAACAAGCCCTTGCTCGCAATATCAACCATCTCAAATACATTTTCAAAGCCCTTTATACCACCATAATATGGATCAGGCACTTCCTGTAGCGGATGATTTGGTGCAAAATTTAAAAATAAGCTTATTTTATTTTGGTATTGCTCAGGACAGTCCTGAGCCAATAAACTATAATTATCATTATCCATTGCAAGAATATAATCATAATACTCATAATCTGCATCACAAACCTGACGTGCTTTAATATAAGTCAGATCAATACCCTTACCTGCAGCAGTTTCCTGTGCTCTACGATCCGGTTTACTACCCACATGATATGCATGAGTCCCTGCCGAATCAATTTCTAATTGTTCAGCAAGAAACTCAGCATTAACAAGATGCTCAAAAACACCATGTGCAGTAGGTGATCTGCAGATATTGCCCATACAGACGAAGAGAACCTTTACTTTTTTCATTTTATTTCAATATGTTATGGTTGACCAGACACTAAAATAGTGTAACAAAAATCAGAAACACGGCTTATAGAATCATACATTTAAAAATTTCAGGTATTATAAACGTTCATCCCGGTAAATAAAACACTGGTTATCCTAACTATTTTATTTATCCTCAATGTCCACAAGCGGTAATAGTTTAATAAAAAAGCTGATAGCATTCAGCCCGAAAATAACTTAGTCATAACCTGTCATTTCCAGATACCCTGAACCTGACACCGGCTGTTGATTTATATTTCCATTTACATCAATACTGCCTTCCCAGTAATTGAAGGAAAAGCCTCCCGCTTTGCTCCATTCCTGCTGCTTAATCGGAGTCGAAACAAATAATTTAATATTTTTTTCAGGGATTAAAATATCCCAGCTTATTGGATAGCGAATGCCGCTGACAGGACTTTGCCAATAAGTAGTCGATCCTGAAAAAAGATAATCATCATGAATCGATAGATTATCGTACAACATTAATTGTAATTTTATTGTTCCTGATCAAAT
>JAHXIM010000203.1 GCA_025655635.1 gamma proteobacterium symbiont of Lucinoma myriamae
TCCTTAAAGGAGTTATTGGCGATGAAATTAATGTGCTTATGGCAGCCACTGCATGGAACTTAAAGCAATGGATCATTGCTTTTTTGTCCCTAATATTTGTGCTGTATTATCACTTGTTTTTGATTCAAATTGATATCATATTTTTGTAACGACCGATAACAATATGATCATGAACAATAAAAATAGAATCAATATTGTACGATAATCTATTGTGTCATTGAGATTGTCTTTTTTCAGGGTCGACTACTTAGTGCGTACTTTTACTATACTTCTTAAACAGAGTTCATCAGGTTAGAATAAAAATATTTGATACTATTTGATGCTGTGATTGAATATCGGCTTTTCCTAAGCGGTGAATGGAAGAACACATCCCCCTGCAATTTTCATTCTGTATAAATCAAGCGGTTCGTCTATAATATACTTGGGCTCAACTCATAAAAGCAATTTAAATTTGTTGTAAGAATCTGTTGAATTCAGGCACTTTAAATACTGTGATTGACTATGAAAACTGTTACAATATTCTATTGTTATGATAAACTAGGAAGTTACTTGTTTGTAACTATTACAGGCGGAATATATAGATGATAAAACGTATTAGCTTATTAATTGCAATGTTCATGAGCGTTTCAAGTTGTTTAGCGAGTGAACACGTTACCACTATTAATCCTACGGTCTGCCCTGAAGAACGTCCTATGATATGTACTATGGATTACACGCCAGTGTGTGGTTCAGGTAAAGATAATAGTCTTAAAACCTATTCTAATGCCTGTGCAGCCTGTGCCAATCCAGAGGTGGTTTCTCATGTACCCAATGCCTGTCCAGCCCGTATTTTATCTGCAGATGAAGTAAGAAAATTATTCTCCGGTAATACTTATGAAGCCATAATACCATCAAGAAAAATAACCATGACGGTTTATGTCGATCCAGACGGTACCATGAGAGGGATGCAGGCAGGACATAAGTTCAGCTCAAAATGGCAGATTAATGAACAGGGTGAAATTTGTGTTAGTTATCGGGATAAAATGAGCTGCCGACTTGTTATGGAAGAAGAAGGCCGCTATAAAAAATATAAAATTAATGAACAGGGCAAAAAAGTCGTACTGGTGATTTATCAATCATTCTCTTCGGGTAATGTCCATAATTATTAGGCAGAGTTGGGATTTATCCCTTATCTCTGCTTTATCCGGTATTGATTTTATTTCTTTAATAAATAAAGCATGGCTCTTTAAAATATGCATGATAATTTGGATGCCCACTGGCTTAATCAATCTATAATTATTCTCAAGGGTATTGGCGAAAAAATGCTGGAGCGTTTTGCTAAACGCTCATTATTTACGCTCAATGATTTATTGTTTCACCTGCCTGTCAGATATCAGGATAAAACCAGAGTTGTACCTATTTCTACCTTGAGAGTAGGCGATAGTGCGTTAGTGAGTGGTGAACTCATTGCCTGTAAAACGCATACTGCCAGACGTGCAGTGTTAAGCTGTGAAATCAATGACGGTAGTGGTGTCATCAGTTTACGTTTTTTTCATTTTAATAATCAGCAGGTGCTAGCCTTAAATCGTGCGCTGGAACAGGGCAAATGGTTAAAGTGCTTTGGTGATATAAAGCGCGGGCGACAGTCGCTGGAAATCACCCATCCGGAATATCGAATTATTGATCAGCACCAGCCCATTCAATTAGATGAAGCATTAACTCCTGTTTATCCCGCAGCAGAGGGCCTTTCACAGCTTGCCTTGCGTAATGCTATCCAACAAGTTCTGCAGCACTTAAAACAAAAAGCACAACAGCAAATACAACAGCAGGATCAACTGGCAGAAGATGTTTCCAGACAACCGGCTCTGGTCAGTGATTATCTGCCATTGGCGATACGAGAAGAATTACAGCTCCCTTCTTTGCTTGATGCCTTATTTTATCTGCATGCACCACCGCCAGATTGCCCTGTGTTTGAATTGCTAGAGGGGAATGATCCTTATAGGCAAAGTCTGGTGTTTGAAGAACTACTGGCACATCAGTTGACCATGAAGCGTGCTTATCAGCATCAACGTCAGCATTATTCCTATCCATTCAGCCTTACAGACAAGGATGAAAAACTGCAATACAGCGCACAGTTTCTCAATCAACTTCCCTTTAAACTGACCAAAGCACAATTACGGGTTATTGCTGAAATTGCTGAAGATATCAGTCAGTCTCATCCCATGCAGCGTCTGATTCAGGGTGATGTCGGCTCAGGGAAAACAGTGGTTGCAGCGATGTCGGCACTGTATGCCATAGAAAATGGCTTTCAAGTTGCCTTAATGGCACCCACTGAGTTATTAGCAGAGCAGCATTACAATAATTTTCAGCAATGGCTGCAGCCAATGGGGCTAGGTGTTGCGTGGCTAAGTGGTAAATGTAAAGTGAAACAACGCAGAGAAGCATTAGCAAGCATTGCTGATGGTTCGGCACAAATGATTGTCGGTACGCATGCCTTGTTTCAGGCAGAGGTTGTTTTTCATCAGCTGGGTCTGGTGATTATTGATGAACAACATCGTTTTGGTGTTCATCAACGTTTATCTCTGTTGCAAAAGGGTAAGAAGGAAGAAATAAAGAAAAAAAATGATCGTTCTACTAATCAGAATGAACCAGACTATTACCCACATCAATTGATTATGACGGCAACACCGATACCTCGTACTCTGGCAATGACTGCCTATGCTGATCTGGACTGTTCAGTGATTGATGAGTTACCTCCCGGCAGAACGCCGGTAGAGACAGTGGTGCTTGGTGAGCAGCGTCGTGATGATGTTTTACAACGTGTTCATCAAGCCTGTTTAGACGGCAGACAGGCATACTGGGTGTGTACTTTGATTGAAGAATCAGAAATACTACAATGTCAGGCAGCAGAAAAAACCTATGAAATGATGCAGAGTCAATTTCCAGACCTGGCAGTTGGCTTAGTCCATGGACGGATGAAAACGGATGAAAAACAAGCCGTAATGCATGCTTTTAAACAGGGTGAAATAGTATTATTAGTGGCGACAACGGTAATTGAAGTTGGTGTTGATGTACCTAATGCCAGCTTAATGATTATTGAAAATGCCGAGCGTCTGGGCTTATCACAATTACATCAGCTCAGAGGACGCGTGGGGCGGGGTAGTCAGTCCAGTGCCTGTGTGTTGATGTATGGTAGTCCCTTATCAAGAAATGGTAAGTCGCGCTTGATGACCTTACGTGAAACTAATGATGGTTTTGAAGTTGCACGTAAAGATTTAGCTCTCAGAGGACCGGGGGAAGTGATGGGTACTCGACAAACAGGATTGGCTGAAATGAAAATTGCTGATCTGATTAGAGATCAGCACCTAATACCTGAGGTTAATATGATTGCTCAACGACTCATTAATGATTATCCTGATACAGTTGATCCGATCATTAATCGCTGGATAGGACAAAAAATGGAATATCAAAATGTCTAATGTATATACCTCATTAAAAAATAAACTAATGATGCCTGATATTTTAGTTATCATTAGCTTATTATTTATTAGTCATTCTGTGCAGGCACAGGTCTATAAGTGTGAAAATGACATGGGAGAGGTGAATTTTTCTGATGAGCCCTGCTCAAAGGGTGAAACAAGCAGTCGTCTTAATTGGTTAAATAGTGCTGCATCACCTAAGAAAAAAAAGAAATCAACTTCTGCTAATGTATCTCCTCAGTTGAAGAAAACAGCTGAAAAAGCCAGGAAAAATAATGAAGCCTATGTATTATTGTCATTATTAACTACAACTCAATTAGAATTAGAAACTGCTTCCTTACGCAGCTCTTATGAAGGAGAAAACACAGAAGCGCCGGAATTAATATTACCTGACGGCGTTATTGTCGATTTGTTAAAGGTTGATTATATCAGCCTGAAATCTCAATACGGCAAGGATGGTATTAAAGCCCGTTTTGTGATGAATGATGGCTATGAAGAAATAAAGATACTGAAGAAACCTTATCCTGTTATTAGCGGTGAAGCTAAAATCGGCCGCTTTAGTAAATCATTGCAGGATATCAAACGCATCGATTTTTTTAATTCAAAAAAACTACTTAAAGCACGTGGAGATAAAGCGGGTAAAAAGGCATTAGTGGCTAAGAAACCAGATAAAAAGCAGGCAGCTCCAAAAAAGAATTCATCCCAAACAAACAGCGATGTGCCTATTATCGAATTAGATTTATCTGATCAAGTCGTTGCGAACAATGGTTCAAAAAGCAAAACAGTGGTTAAACCTGAAGTTAAAGTCGTTGAAAACAAAACGCCTTCTAAGGCTCAGACTAAAACCTCTGGCATCCAGATTAGTTTTGTTAATGATAAAAAAGTAATGTTAAAAAATAAAACTCTGGTTAGTACTAAGGGAGAGCAGAAAAGCCGTGCTCAGCATTTTATGATCAATGAAAATAATCAGATTCCATATAATGCCATTAAACGTATTAAAATACGCCCGACAGCCAATAAAAGCAGCTTACTGGTGGCTATCGAGCTAAAAACAAAAGAAATAAAAATGGAGGTGATGCTGCCGCCATTTACGCGAATTACCGGTAAGAGCCAATCAGGAAAATTTGATCACTCACTATTAGAGATTAAGTCTATTAGTTTCCACTAATAAGGCTTTGTGTTACGATCACTGCATCTTTTTTTATTTTATTAATTAAGCCATATTATTAATTATATGCCAGCCTTTTTGCGACAGTTTAAGCGAATTCCGCATTGGGTTGCGGTCGATTATGCCTCTATTTTACATATACCGGACAGCACTCGTGAGTGGCTTCTGGATAGTGCTTCGCTGACTTTACGGATCAAAAATCACTGTCAGGCCATGCAAAGGGGAAAATTTTCTGTCAAACTCTTGCGACAGGGTATGGGGATCCCATCGAATGATGAAGTGCAGCGCTTAAAATTAAATCATCGTCGTTATGCTTTAATTCGTGAAGTATTGCTTTATTGCGGAGACACCCCGGTTATTTTTGCCCGCACAGTGATCCCGATAAAAACCCTTACAGGGCCACAACGTCAATTAAGCCATTTAGGCAATCGACCGCTGGGCGAGTTTCTTTTTGCACAACCAGCTTTACAACGAGATGCGATGGAAGTGGCGGCTTTAAAAAACGGGCACCAATTACATGATATTGCAGCGCATAGTCTAAACAAAGAAGTTGAACAGGTTTGGGCAAGGCGCTCAATTTTTCGTCTTCGGCATAAGCCTTTACTGGTTGCTGAAGTGTTTCTGCCCGATCTGCTTTAGCTCATTATGCTCCTTACTAATTATCTCTAACTTAATAGACTTATGTTTTTTACTAAAGAACGTTTATATCAATATTATTTACTCATGAGAATGGACCGGCCTATTGGTACCTGGCTGCTCTTATGGCCTACTTTTTGGGCTTTATGGATTGCCGCTCAGGGAATTCCACCTGTTTCAATTATGCTTATTTTTGCTCTGGGTGTTTTTGTTATGCGCTCTGCCGGTTGTGTGATAAATGACTATGCTGATCGAAATATTGATAAACACATTGAGCGTACGAAAAACCGTCCAATTACTTCTGGTCAGGTTTCGCCGCGTGAAGCACTCGGCCTGTTCTTTGTCTGTATATTCATTGCTTTTATACTGGTCTTATTTTTAAATCTCTATACCATCCTGTTAAGCTTTGCAGCACTTCTACTGGCTGCTATTTATCCCGTTATGAAACGCTATACCCATTACCCTCAGATTGTATTGGGTATGGCATTTAGCTGGGCCATACCGATGGGGTTTGCCGCACAACTTGGTACAATCCCTGAGGTTGCCTGGGTTTTGTATGCTGTGACCATTCTATGGATTGTGAGTTACGATACGATGTATGCCATGGCAGACAGAGAAGAAGATTTAAAAATAGGGGTTAAATCAACCGCTATTATTTTTGCTGAAAATGATCGCTTAATAATTGCTCTGTTACAACTTACCTTTACTGCAGGTATGTTTTACGTTGCATGGCTAGTACAAGGTGGTTTGTTTTTCTATATTGGTATTGTTTTTTCTATGGTGTTTTCCATTTATCAGCAATATTTAATTCGTCATCGCGATAATAAACAATGTTTTCAGGCGTTTTTAAATAATCACTGGCTTGGAATGGTTATATTTGCGGGTATCTTTATTGACTTTTTACCGTCAGAACTCTGAGATAAAGCGCTCAGAGTTATTTCACCACTTTATCTTAAAACAAGAAATAGAGCAGAATCTCCCCGGTGAATATTAAGTGCTATGCTTTTATTGGTCTTATTCTTTGCTAATTTTTTTAAGTCATTAATTGAGTGAATGCTTTGTCGGTTAATAGCGATAATGAGATCGTTTTCTCGTAGGCCGGATTGCCAGGCAGGGGATGCTTTAGTGACTTTTAATACCAGTACCCCTTGATTTTTAGCATGTTGGGCGAAGTGAGCACCTTCTAGAGCCGGGTGTAAGTGTTGTCCCTTAAAATCTTGTGTTTGAGCGGGTACAGAGGACGTAGATGATAATACTTTATCGCCGCCAACGACGGCATTAATTGTGATTGTTTTTTTACCACGTAATATTGTTAATTCGGCAGTATCTCCGGGGCGTTTTAAGCCAATGTAATTACGTAAATCTGAAGAGCTTCTGATCGTACGAGCATTGGCTGCAATAATAATATCACCCGCTTTAATACCTGCTTTACTGGCTGAAGAATCAGCTATAACCTGTGCCACGATAGCACCCTGTGTGGCTTTAACACCAAAGGCTGAAGCTAATTCTGGTGTTAAGTCCTGAACCTGAACGCCCAGTAAACCACGTTGAATTGAACCATGCTCTATGAGCTGGTTCATAACGGACTTAGCCATATTGACAGGAATAGCAAAGCCGATACCAATATTACCGCCGCTTTGAGAAAAAATGGCTGTATTGATACCGACTAATTCGCCATGCAGGTTAACCAGAGCACCACCGGAATTTCCCTGGTTAATAGACGCATCAGTTTGAATAAAATCTTCATAACTCTCAATGCCGAGTCCACTGCGACCTAAACCACTAATAATACCGGAAGTGACAGTTTGACCCAGGCCAAAGGGATGACCAATAGCCAGAGTAAAATCGCCAACCCGTAATTTATCAGAATCAGAAAGTTTGATTTCAATGAGCTTATCAGCCTTGATTTTGATGACTGCAATATCAATTTGCGGATCAGTACCAATCAGCTCAGCAACCAGTGAACGCCCGTCTTTTAAAGTGACAAGTATTTCACTGGCATTATCAATGACATGGTTGTTGGTTAGAATATAGCCTTTTTCAGCATTAACAATAACACCCGATCCTAAAGCGTGGGATTGCGGTTGCTGATGTTTGGGAATGTCAAATTTAAAAAAACGTCTAAACAGTGGATCATTTAGAAACTCCGGTAACTGATTTTTACCTGGATAATGTCCCTTGGTTGAGATATTGACAATGGCGGGGGTAACTTTTTCCAGCATGGGTGCCAGACTGGGCAGCGCCATGTTCTGGCTGTCATGTGTGGGTAAGGCATGAAGCGTACTTAATGATATTAGACAAATAAAAAAGATCGAGAAAATAGAAAAAAATATTTGTTTTTTAATCATAGCTATCATAATTTTTTAATTTAAATTAATAGTTAAAGAATTTGTAACTTAGAAGCGTGTATTTCTAAATAATTTTTGATAATACTATGGTCACTTATTTATTGTTAATAACACGCGGAGTAGTTACGTTAATTTAAGAGTTAATGGTTTGTTGTTTTTAAGACCTTTATAAAACAGATAAGTTCAGCTTTATTAACCCTAAATTAATCAGTTGAATCTACTGCGAGCGTCCAATGCACTGAATCTTCAAGACTTTCCAGAACATTTTGAACTCACCCGTAGGGTGACTACGAATAAATTCAAAATAACCTGTAAAACCTTGAATCTTCAGCACCTTGATTGCTCTCGCTACGACCCAACTGATTAATTTAGGTTAACAGGTACTGAAACAGATTTTAAAAATTTTCTCGGGGATTAAACTGACTCAGTTCCGCCATCTGTTCGTAGAGTGCTTTTAATTCATCAGTATCTGCTTCAGGTGTTATAATCTGCAATATAACGTATTGATCGCCCTTATCCTTGCCTGGTAGTCCACGACCTTTCAGGCGAAGTTTTTTGCCGCCTTTAGTATTAGCTGCCAGTTTCATTTCTACAGTGCCGCCCAGAGTTGGAATGGACAATTTGGTGCCTAATGCGGCTTCCCAGGGAGTAATAGGCAGGGTAAGATTAATATCCTTAGCGTCAACAGTGAAATGTTTATGACGGTTAAATTTCACTTCCAGAAATAAATCACCATTAGTCGTGCCAGAACCGCCTTGCCCACTCAAACGAATTTTCTGACCTTCCTTGATCCCCTTGGGAATTTTTACTTTGAGTTTTTTAGTACCGCTGGTACCAGGAATATGAACATGTAAAGAACGATCGGCACCATGATATGAGTCTTCCAGATCGACAGAAATGTTGACAGTCTGATCCTGCCCTTTTTGTGGACTGGATTGTCTCTGCCGGGTGAAGGTATCTTCCTGACCAGTAAATTGTCCACCATGGGAATTGTTAAACATGCCGTCAAATATATCGTTAAAACTACCTTGCCCAAAACCACCAAAATTATTGCCTCTGGCACCTCCAGGTGGTGGAGTAAAACCACCGCCACTAAAAGGATTACCATCTGCAGAGCCAAAACGATCAAAATTAGAGCGTTTTTCCTTATCTTTTAAGACATCATAGGCTTCGTTTATCTCTTTAAAACGAGCTTCTGCATTACTGAGTTTACTGACATCAGGGTGGTATTTGCGAGCCAGCCTTCTATACTGTTTTTTGATTTCGGCATCACTGGCGCTGCGATTGACGCCAAGAGTTTTGTAATAATCTTTTTGTGACATAGGCTTATAAATGTTATCTTTAAAGTTGCTTAGGCTATAATATGGGGCTGGAACTTCAAAAAAGAAGTGTTCTACCAACGTTATATTAAGATGGCTATTAAGAAAGGTATTTTATGCTTACAGAGACACAAAAACAATTTATCTTTAAACGAGCATTGTTTCAAAAAATTTCGGGTTATATTGCCTGGAGTATTGATTTTTCTACTGTTGTTGCATGGGGGCTCATGTATTGGTTAAAACCACAAATGGTTAGCCCTCAGGCTGTACTGGCTTTATTGAAAGAAAAAAATGACAGCGGCCTGGATTTATCACAATTGACGGATATTGCTGTTTTGGCAGTAACGGGTGCTACTGCCGTATCAGCATTGTTTGTAATGATTATTTTATTGGCTTTTATTATGAATTCCTGGAGTAAAAAGGAAAAACAATATCTGGAAATTATCAATAGTTTAGAAAAAAATCTTCTATAAAGGTATTTAGCTGCTGCAGCCTAAAACACGTTCAAATTCAGCAAATGTTTTAGCAACTTCAGTCGTATCAAGTTGTAAACTTAATAGCTTACTTAGTCGACCCTGAAAAAAGACAATCTCAATGACACAATAGATTATCGTACAATATTGATTCTATTTTTATTGTTCATGATCATATT
>JAHXIM010000355.1 GCA_025655635.1 gamma proteobacterium symbiont of Lucinoma myriamae
TGGTCACTCAAAAATAGGGATAATTCCTTACATTTCAAATAGATAATATGTTTTTCAGGGCTGACTACGTACATCAGGAGTTGCTCTGAATGATGATAAGGCAGAACCGAAATCATTAATAAAAGGAATGCTGGTTAATGCTCTCAGTCCTCACCCTTATCTGTTTTGGTTCAGTGTTGGGGCTCCGACTATGACTAAAGCAATGAATCTCAATACCAGTGCTCCATTGGCTTTTATCATTAGCTTTTATTTTTTTCTAGTGGGCACAAAAATTGTGTTGGCTTTATTGATTGGGCATTCTAAATCTTTTTTGAGAGATAATGTTTACATATACATACTGCGTATTCTTGGGTTGATTTTGTGTGTGTTTTCAATGGTACTTTTTTATGATGGATTAAAGTTATTGGGAATAATTCAGGGCTGAATATAAATAATTAAATAAAGTCAAATAAATTCCAAATCGAGTATGTTTTTCTGGGCATAAAATCTACCATTGATAGCCCAGTTTAAAGCGATAAGTTGTATCCAATTTGTCAATGTCATTATTAGGTTTGCTGTCATACTCCCATTCTACTTCAGCACTAGCAACGATGCCTGAGCGTAAGGGAAAACGGAAACCTGTCCAGCTGTTAAAGGTCACCTTATTACTTTTTTCCCAGTCCCAGATCCCTTTTTGACGATGATAAAGCTGTGTCCACTTATTCCAAAAATATTGATCGTAATCAACGTACCAGTTTAATGCCAGATAATCGCTATTATCTGCTTTAATATTATTTTCATATACTTTTACCAGACCTATATCAGCATTAAGATTTAAGTCGTAACTTTCGTAAAACTGATGACCAATATGCGGACCCAGAACAGTGCGTAAGTCAAGATCGGTAAATTTATCTCTCTCAAAGGATAATTCAAATCCATAATAACGTTTTTTAGTTACAAAGTAGTCATACTTACCATTAATCAGCCAGTTATCTGCAGTTGTTGATTTCCCTGATGTATCATTTTCCAGATAGGCATTGATTGAATAACGGTCCTGCTGGCTCCGAAATTTTATTTCACCATCTAATTCAAACTCATCTTTTTGGGTGTTTCCATGTTGTGATTTTAATGAAATATTCGCTTTGGCAGTGACTTTATAGCCCTGCTTAAGTCTCCAGGGTTCCGGGTTAATAAAGGCAATCTGATCCATATTAACTGACACCCCATGTTCATTTTTACTCTTTTGTATGAAACTTACACCATGTTCATCGTTACTGATATTATTGGCTGTATTTACTTCTTCTGAAGTTAGTATATAAGTAAAATTCTTATCAGTTTTAAATGCTTTTACTTGATCCCAGTTTATAGTAATTGTTCCTGCAAAATCTGTTTTTACTTTCAAACTGTTTTTTTCCTTACTAATTACCTCGCCCATTATGACTGAGCCATTTTTCATGGTAATAGTATCAGCAAACAGTGAACCCGATAATATACAAATATACAGGCCAATAATTTTTTTTATCAAATTACAGCTCCTTACAAAAGAAAACAGATAATGCTTCTAAATGAATTTTTCGAAATATAATAACTAATAGTACACAGGCACTAAAATGACCTGTGAGCAGAAGATTTTAAAACAAATTAATGTGAATAAACCTGCATAATGGTTTCCAGTTCTTTGATGATTTTGTCTTGTTCTATCTGTGGAATATCAATTAAGTCATCAATTATATCACCCTGACGATGATTGTTAATCGAGCGATAGACATAATCACAACCTTTCTCGCAAATGCGTTCAATAACTTCATCATATTGAAAGGGATCAATTTCTTTAGTGTCAGAACCAAACCAAAATGACATTCCTTTATCAAGAAATTCTTTATAAGGCAGATAATGTGAGCCATCACAGGAAAAGTTCAGGCTGATCATGCCGTTGACAATATTGATGGAGCCTGCGCGTAAATAAATAGTTTCATCAGCAAAGCGTAATTGTCGGAAATATTCAAAAATTTTAGGAATATCTGACTCAGGCACTGTCGCTAATTCAGAATAGTTATGGCGTGGGTAGACCAGACAAATATCGGGATCATTCAGTTCATTCATACTTAAAAGTCGATAATTATAGGGATCATCTAATAACCAGATAGTGGTCCGGCTGCTGGAAAAATGAAATTTTCCATGAAACACCCCATGTTCACAAATGAGTTCCTGCATCAGGGCGAATACATTATCAATATTGTTGTCCATATCACTTTGTAAGCGCTGTTGAGCAAATAGACCACTGCGAATAGCAGGGTCACCTTTAATTTGCTGCCATTTATAATTTTCTTTATAAAGATGATTGGTTCCAGGGAGTTCTCGTAAATCATAATCAACACCCAGATAGCCGATTAGCATTCCATGATGGTCTTTTATGACATGAATTGCCGTGACTGATGGGCGTTTGTTATGTTTACTGATATAGGCTTCTGATAGAATAAAGTCATATTGATCAAAATCACCCAGCATATAAGGACGTTGGGAACGATCTCGCCCCAGACTTTTAGTGTCAGTGGCATCACGTAAAATAGTTTTAGTGATTTGTACACCGTGACTATCCATAACGTATAAATACTTGCAATATTGAAAAACTGGAAATGCTTCTTGTAAATGAATTTCCAGTTTATGAGAATTTGATATCTCTTGCGACAAGCTAAGAACGAGTTGTGATATTGGTTTTTTTAGCAGCTTTATCAGAATATGACGTTGTTTAGATATTGATTTTTGAAGTATGCTTCGCATTTAGGTAAGCGCTCAATGGATTAAATTAATGATATTTTTGCATATTCAGCTTAATTTGTTAAATTGAATCGTATTTATCACTTCTTGAGAATTTGGAATAGTTGGCCTGGCTTTGATTAATAAATTTATCATTTTTTTTATCTGTTTAACAACAGCTGTTTTTGCGGATGATTTTAAGTGCCAGCATTATGAATTTGATGAGACAAATAACTGGTTGTGTGCACATCTTGAGCGAGGAACTTTTCAAGCGCTAGCGCCAGATGTATTACTGTCGAATAAAATACCTATTGATAATGACACGATAAAAAAAATAGAAATAGTGTTCAGTCAGGCTGAACTGTCTTATGAAGAAGGTAATTATGCAAAAGTAGAACAGGACTATCGGCAGCTCATAAAAGAACAAACTCACTATGCACCGGCCTGGATTAAGCAGGCACAATTTTACTCTGATCTTAATCGGGAACATGATGCCTTACAGACTCTCCATCAGGCTTTAGAGGTGATAGCTGATAATGCTGATATTTATCATGAGATGGGACTCGTGCAGGTACGTTTAAGAAGCTTTTCAAAAGCAGTTACTTCTTTAGCTAAAGCCGCTGTTAAAGCACCAGATAATTCTCATTATAGTTATGTTTACGGCATTGCATTAAATTCTTTTCAGCGCCCCTATAAAGCACTGGATGTATTACAGCAGGCACACTATCGTCATCCTGATAATATGGAAGTTTTACTAGCACTTTTTGCTATCAGTCAGGATATAAATGAGCAGACAAAGGCTCTGATTTTTGCACAAAAAATACTATTAATTAAACCTGATAATGACTCTGCCAAACGTTATATGTTAAAATTTTAAAACAAATAATGACAATTCAAATAAATTAATATAAGGATAAATAATGTCAGAAGCAGCTAAAGGAAGTGAAGTAGCACAGGAGCCAATTGATGTCGTTGCTGAAGTCAGTAATCTGATGGATCCGCAAGCATCATCGCAAATATTAGATTCTGGTATGGAACTCTTAATGTACTATGGCCCTAAAGTCCTGGCCGCTATCGCTATCTTCTTTATTGGTAAGATTGTTGCCAATTGGGTAAAACGAATTGTCACCAAGGTAATGACTAAGGGTAATGTTGATCCCCTGATTATTGGTTTTACCAGCAGTATTGCCTATATGGCCATGATGGTCTTTGTGGTGGTCGCTACTTTAGGCCAAATAGGTATACAAACCACCTCCTTTATTGCTATTTTAGGTGCGGCCGGCCTGGCTATTGGCCTGGCTTTACAAGGTTCACTGGCTAACTTTGCCGCTGGATTCTTATTGATTATCTTCCGTCCATTTAGAGAAGGTGATGTCATTGAAGCTGCAGGTGTCACAGGCAAGGTTGATGTGATTCAAATATTTACCACTACGCTTAAGACTCCGGACAATAAAATTATTATTATTCCCAATGCTAAGTTAGGTAGTGACAATATTATTAATTATTCAGCACAAAAAACACGCCGGGTTGATATGGTTGTTGGTGTTTCCTATGATGCAGATTTAAAAGAAGTACGTACTATTCTGGAAGATATTGTCAGTAAAGATGAGCGCATACTTAACGATCCTGAACATCTGATTGCAGTGGGTGAGCTGGCTGATAATAGTGTCAATTTCTTTGTCCGGGTCTGGGTGGAAAGTGCTGATTACTGGAATGTTTTCTATGATGCCAATGAAACGGTGAAATTACGTCTTGATGAAGCAGGTATTGGTATCCCATACCCGCAACGCGATGTACATCTTTATGAGCATAAAGCGGCTTAATATTAAATAAAGTTTAATTCTTATATATAACAGGGAAGTTTTATATGAGAACAGGCTCAATATCTGCTATAATTTTACCCCAATTACGTTTAATAACCCCCTCTGTTTTAACTTAACTTATATAAAGAGCATTATGAGCAAAAAAATTATTAAAATTGCCACCCGTAAAAGTCCCCTGGCGCTATGGCAAGCTTATTTCGTTCGTGATGAATTACTGGCACATCATGCTGATTTAGAAGTTGAATTGGTTAAAATGGTTTCTAAAGGGGATAAAATTCTTGATGTCCCTTTGGCAAAAGTGGGAGGCAAGGGGCTTTTTGTTAAAGAACTGGAAGAAGGCTTGTTAGCAGGTGATGCTGACATTGCCGTGCATTCAATGAAAGATGTGCCGGTTGAATTTCCGGAAGGTCTTCATTTGGCTGTTATTTGTGAACGTGAAGATCCAAGAGATGCTTTTGTTTCCAATACGTTTTCTCAATTAGATGATTTACCGCAAGGTGCGGTAGTGGGGACATCGAGTTTACGTCGTCAAAGTCAATTACTTAAATACCGCCCTGATCTGCAAATCAAATTTTTGCGTGGTAACGTGAATACACGTTTAAAAAAGCTGGATGATGGTGAATATGATGCCATTATTTTAGCGGCAGCGGGTTTAATTCGTCTGGAAATGAAAGATCGTATTACCAGCTTCCTCACTATTGAACAAAGTCTTCCGGCAATGGGGCAGGGTGCTGTGGGTATTGAGTGTCGTGTAGATGATGCACAAACTCACCAGTTAATTGACTGTTTGTCTCATAAAGAAACCACCATACGTCTGACTGCTGAACGTGCTTTGAATAAACGTCTTGAAGGTGGCTGTCAGGTACCTATCGGCGGGTTTGCACAGTTGGATGGCGAACATCTATCTCTGCGTGCCTTTGTTGGTTCGCCGGATGGTAAAGAATTAGTGGCAGGGAATGTTGAGGGACCTGCAGAAAATGCTGAACAAATGGGCATTGAACTGGCAGATGATTTACTTTCAAGAGGTGCAAAGGAAATATTAGCAGAGGTCTATAAAAACGGCCTTTAGTTGATTTATTTCAGTTCGTGTTCATCCATAAATAAGGCGAATGAATTCGCCTAAAAACGCTATTTAAAAAAGATGAGTGCTGCAACTTTGCGGTATTCACTGGCTAAAATATTAAACGTCCGTGAGGCTGCACCAATATCCATAAAATCAATAGACAGCTTATTGTCAGCTATATATTGTAATATTGATTTATCTGGAAATCTGCAGCTTGATCCGGTACCAATAAGAAAAATGTCAGCATCATGTTTTACTAATTTTTCAATGTATTGCTTATTGAATTCATTAAAAGACGCTGGCAGATCATTGGAGTCAATTAAATCTTTATAAATTATTGTTGTTGTTGATATTTCAATCAAATCATCATCAATTGAGTGATTTGTATGAATATTATTATTGGGTTTAATGAGTTTTGCACTGTGTTCATCATAAGAATGAAATGAATAAGCATTATCAATACTTTCAAGCTGTAACATAATGATCCTGAGCGTTTTTTAGACAAGTTATGTGAAAGCTTAATTTTAGAGCTATTTTTATAAAAAAACAGCTTAAAATAGTTTAATTTTGTTGTCTTTTGCTGAAAAACTAAAATAAATCGAAAAAAAACCTTTTTGTGATTGACAGCAACGCTCTGGATAAGTATTTTTACAGGTTAACCAATATAATTTGATTTGAAATTAAATGACTTATTAATGTATGAGTTTTTTTATTTCAGATGTACAACGAGGCTATTTTTTTGAACGACGATTTTCCACGTATTAAACGTTTACCCCCTTATGTTTTCAATATTGTTAATGAGTTGAAAGCCAAAGCACGAGCCCGCGGGGAAGATATCATTGATTTCGGTATGGGTAACCCTGATCAACCCACCCCGCAGCATATTGTCGATAAAATGGTTGAAGCGACTCAGCGTAATGATACACATCGTTACTCTATGTCACGTGGTGTGCCTCGCTTACGTAAAGCCATTTGTAACTGGTATAAGCGTAGTTATGATGTGGACTTGGATCCTGAGTCTGAAGCCATTGTCACCATCGGTTCTAAAGAAGGACTTGCACATCTTGCTCTGGCCACTGTCGGCCCCGGTGATGCCGTGCTTGTGCCTAATCCATCCTATCCTATTCATCCCTATGGTTTTGTCATTGCCGGGGCTGATATTCGTCATGTGCCTATGACACCGCATGTGGATTTTTTTGCAGAATTAGAAAAAGCCATTAAAGATTCATGGCCTAAACCAAAAATGTTAGTGCTTAATTTTCCCGGCAATCCCACTACACAATGTGTTGAGCTGGAATTTTTTGAAAAAGTGGTCAAGATTGCCCGTGAACATAAAATTTGGGTGGTTCATGATATTGCTTATGCAGAAATCGTGTTTGATGGCTACCAGGCACCTTCAATATTGCAGGTGCCTGGTGCTAAAGAAATAGCGGTTGAGTTTTATTCATTATCAAAGACCTATAACATGCCGGGCTGGCGAGTGGGTTTTATGTGTGGCAATTCTACTTTAGTAGCGGCTTTAACCCGTATGAAGTCCTATCTTGATTATGGTATGTTTACACCCATTCAAGTGGCTGCCATTCATGCGCTTGATGGTCCTCAGGATTGTGTTAAAGAAATTTGTGACATGTATCAGGCACGTCGTGATGTACTATGCTCCGGGCTTGATTCTATTGGTTGGAATGTTGAAAAACCCAAAGCAACTATGTTTGTCTGGGCCCCGATTCCTGAAGAATACAAAGAACTGGGTTCACTGGAATTTTCTAAAAAGCTTTTAACAGAGGCCAGAGTTGCTGTTTCACCCGGTATTGGTTTTGGTGAATATGGTGATGATCATGTACGTTTCAGCCTTATTGAAAATGAACATCGAACCCGTCAGGCAATTCGCGGTTTACGGGAAATGTTTAAAAAAGATAAAGTGGGCGTCTTTAAAGACTAACGAGTTTTAATTTCAGTCGAGACAATTGCTGTAACTATTGCTATAATTCAGCGCGAAAAATGTAATTATTATATGGAGAATCTTTTGGAACCAGTTAAGGTTGGCTTATTAGGCTTAGGCACCGTCGGTGGTGGTACCGTTAATGTACTGCAGCGTAATGCAGATGAAATATCACGCCGTGCCGGACGCGGCATTATTGTCAGTCATGCTTCAGCACGTGATATTAATAAACCCCGTATTTGTCAGACTGACGGTATTCAATTGACCGAAAATCCCATGGACGTGGTCTCTGATCCTGAAGTTTCTATCGTTGTTGAGTTAATCGGTGGAGATACTCTCGCACGTGAATTGGTGCTTAAAGCGATTGCCAATGGCAAGCATGTTGTCACAGCGAATAAAGCGCTGATCGCCAAGCATGGTAATGAGATTTTTTCTGCTGCACAAAAGAAGGGTGTTATGGTTGCCTTTGAAGCTGCAGTTGCAGGCGGCATTCCAATTATCAAAGCCATACGAGAAGGGCTGGCGGGCAACAAGATTGAATGGTTAGCAGGTATTATTAATGGTACGGGCAATTTTATTCTTACCGAGATGCGTGATAAGCAGCGTGATTTTGACTCGGTATTAGCGGAAGCTCAACGTCTTGGTTATGCTGAAGCTGATCCTACTTTTGACGTAGAAGGTATTGATGCGGCACATAAACTAACCATTCTGGCTTCAATTGCCTTTGGTGTTCCTTTACAGTTTGAAAAAGCCTATACCGAAGGTATTAGCAAAATCACTCGTGAAGATGTTGATTTTGCCAGTGAGCTTGGCTATTCGATTAAACACCTCGGTGTAACACGTCAAACTGAAGCAGGTATTGAGTTACGAGTACACCCTACCTTAATTCCTAAACGCCGTTTAATTGCCAATGTTGATGGTGTTATGAATGCTGTTTTAGTTAAGGGTGATGCAGTTGGACCGACTTTATATTATGGTGCCGGTGCCGGTGCTGAACCTACTGCATCTGCTGTAGTTGGTGATATTGTTGATGTGGTTCGTGTATTGACCTCTGATCCTGAAAATCGAGTGCCTCATTTAGCATTTCAGCCGGAATCCTTATCAAATACGCCAATATTACCCATTGAAGATATTGAAACAGCATATTATTTACGTATTTCAGCTTCCGATCAAACAGGCGTTTTGGCTAACATAACGACTATTTTAGCTGATAACGGTATTAGTATTGATTCTATGTTGCAAAAAGAACATAGTGCTGGTGAAGATAAATCAACTATTATCATTATTACTCACACCACCATTGAAAAGAATATGAATGAAGCACTAGAGAAAATTCATGCCCTTGACGTTGTTGATGGAGATGTCGTTCGTATCCGTTTAGAGCATCTGGATGCTGATTAATTCTTTTATTTATAAGTATTGTTTTATAAACTCTGTCGCATAAGCTCTGTTTTATGAGTAAAACGACACTTCGCCTTATTGTGCCGGGTCTTATCGACTCGGTTCCTTACCTTAAAGAACTACCCGAACAAGACTTACCTGAACTACCTGTATTATCAAGTTTTTTATCTCGTGGAAAATACATTAGCCCTGATACATACGACAATAGTAATAATAATCTTTATACTTGTCTATTAGATCAATTTCCGTTGCAGATTCATTTCCATCAGCCGCCTATTGCCAGTTTATCCTATTACTATGATCTAAAAAGTAAGGATTTAAAAAGTAAGGATTTAAAAAGTAAGGATTTAAAAAGTAAAGATCTAAAAAGTAAAGATCTAAAAAGTAAAGATTTTAAACATGAAGGCAATGACAATGAATATTTGCTGTCTTTAGAGGCTCTCAAAGATAAATGGTTAATGAGTCAGCCCTGAAAAATATATTATCTATTTGAAATATAAGGATTTATCCCTGTTTTCGAGTGACCAGATCGACCAGAAATGTTATAATAAGTGCAGATTTTCTGGTCGATTTGGTGAAAAAAATGTACTCAACAGCAGGCAAAGATC
>JAHXIM010000295.1 GCA_025655635.1 gamma proteobacterium symbiont of Lucinoma myriamae
GAATGATTTTTGGTGGTAATATCATGATATTTCACTATAATTTCAATGGGTTATGATTATAGACCATTTTCAACTGATTTTTATAGGTTCAGGACAGTCGTTATTATCGGTAGAGCTGATGAAGCCGAGACAGGCGAGAATTACTGCGGGAAGTAGTGGTATTAGTGACGTACCGGAGTCCATTCGCCAGAGTTTATTAAGCACTTCGGGTAAAACTATGACCAGATTAACAATTTTAGATGCAACTTTTAGTTACTAATAGATGTCATACTTCAAGATAGTAAATAAGTCTATGATTATAGATACTAAAAATAATGGGATTATGATTGAGTTCGTTACAGAACCATGTAAAATAAATCGTTTATTTTCTTTAACAATAATAATAGTGGTTCAGGATAGTAAAATTGTATAACGCTTTTTTTAGTTTGATTAAACGTGACTTACGCTTGGCGTTCAGACATAAGAGTGAAATACTTAACCCTCTGTTTTTTTTCGTTATTGTCGTGACGCTTTTTCCTTTGGGTATCAGTCCTGAGAAACAGACACTGGCAGAAATTGGTCCTGGTATTATATGGGTGGCGGCATTGCTGGCCTCTATGCTATCTTTCGACTCGCTGTTTCGTTCTGATTTTGATGACGGTACGCTGGAGTTAATGTTACTGAGTGAATACCCTCTGTCTATTTTAGTATTGGCTAAAATTATTGTTCATTGGCTGATCACTGGTTTTCCCATAATCATTTTCTCGCCCTTGCTGGGTACTGTTATGTTTTTAAGTAATGATGCAATAGAGACCTTAATGATTACTTTGCTATTAGGGACGCCTATCCTGAGCTTAATTGGTGCTATTGGTATGGCTCTGGTCGTTGCATTAAAAAGAGGGGGAATGCTGCTGTCGTTATTAGTGCTGCCTCTATATATTCCTGTTTTAATTTTTTCTTCCAATGCGGTAGGAAGCAGTATGGCTGGCCTGTCTATTAGCGGGCAGCTGTATTTTCTGGCTGCATTTTTAATCTTTTGTATAACGCTGGCACCTATTGCCACCTCCGCTGCATTAAGAGTGAGTCTCGAATAATGAACGCTGTAGATAAAACTAAAATAAAGGCTAAGAGCAATCCGGTGATGAAGTTTATTTATCACTTTGCTTCACCTAAACATTTTTATCGTATTTCCGGAAAATTAATCCCCTGGTTAGGCTGGCTTGCCGCTATTTTAATCATTGTCGGCAGCATTGATGGCTTATTTTTTGCTCCGGTTGATTACCAGCAAGGTGATAGTTATCGGATCATCTTTGTTCACGTCCCTGCGGCCTGGATGTCTATGTTTATCTATATGGTGATGGCGACTGCCGGTGCTATTGGTTTGATTTGGAAAATCAAACTGGCTGATGTCGTGGCCAGCAGCAGTGCACCGATTGGTGCGGCATTTACCTTTCTGGCGTTAGTGACGGGTTCCATCTGGGGAAAACCTATGTGGGGCGCCTGGTGGGTCTGGGATGCTCGTCTGACTGCTGAGCTGATTCTTTTGTTTCTCTATTTAGGTTATATGGCATTAGAAGCGGCCATTGAAGATCCCAGAGCGGCAGCCAGAGCCTGTGCTATTTTAGCCATTGTTGGTGTTATTAATATTCCTATTATTCATTATTCAGTGGAATGGTGGAATACTTTACATCAGGGGGCAACAGTCACAAAGTTTGATAAACCTTCTATTCATGTCTCTATGTTAATTCCATTATTATTAATGGCATTGGGTTTTAAACTTTATTACGCCACTGTGGTCTTAGTTAGGGCGCGAAATAAAGTCTTATATGCCGAGCAAAATAACAGCTGGGTTAAAGAAATAGTTAATCAGAATAATTAAATTATAAAGAGTCAGAAAATGCTGGAAATGCTACAAATGGGTAAGTATGGTGCTTATGTGTGGTCATCTTATGGACTTGCACTGTTTATTATGAGCTATGTTGCTATCAAACCACTGATGGATAAAAAGAGTATTTTTAAAGAATTAACGATGAAATACCGTCGTGAAGCTCATACTGAGGAGAAACAATGAACCCGAAACGTAAAAATCGTCTGATACTGGTATTTCTCATATTAGCAGGTGTTGGTGCTGCAGTGACTTTAGGACTTAAAGCGCTGGATCAAAACCTATTGTACTTTTTTAGTCCTACTCAGGTAAAAGCAGGTGAAGCACCTGTTGGTCATTCGTTTCGTTTGGGCGGCCTAGTTACGGATGGCAGTGTTAAGCGTGAAAAAGATGGTATGACTATACATTTTGACATTACTGATAATGCTGAAACTATTGCGGTTACCTATATAGGGATCTTACCGGATTTATTTCGTGAAGGGCAGGGTATTGTGGCAACCGGAAAACTGGATGGCAGCACTATTGACAGGCCTAAAGGTAAATTAGCCCATTTTGTTGCTGAAGAAGTACAGGCCAAGCATGATGAAAATTATATGCCTCCGCAAGTTCAGGATGCCTTAGACAAGGCGCACGTTGAAGGCAAAGAAGAGATGGTTAAATCTGCCGAAGCGGCCGCTTCAGGAGAAAAAGCACAATGATACCTGAGATTGGGAATATCTCCCTGGCGATTGCTTTAGCCGTTTCAATTATTTTAGCTGTTTTACCTATGGTTGGCGCTCATAAGAACAACCTTCAGCTCATGCAGTTTTCTCGTTATGCCGTAGTTGCTCAATTCTTTTTAATTTCAGTGTCTTTTATAGCACTGGCCTATTCTTTTACTATTGACGATTTTTCAGTACGTTATGTGGCTGCCAATTCTAATTCAGCCCTGCCGATGATGTTTAAAATTTCAGCCGTTTGGGGAGCCCATGAAGGCTCCTTTTTATTATGGCTGCTGATCCTCTCCGGTTGGACCATGGCGGTGGCTTTTTTCAGTAAAAGTTTACCCATCTCCATGACTTCCAGAGTTTTGTCTGTGATGGGCATGCTGAGTATCGGCTTCTTATTATTCATTATCTTCACTTCAAATCCTTTTGAACGTCTTTTTCCCGCAGCTTTAGACGGTAAAGATTTGAATCCTTTATTACAGGATTTTGGTCTGGTGATTCATCCGCCTATGCTTTATATGGGCTATGTTGGTTTCTCTGTTGTCTTCAGTATTACCATTGCCGGGTTGATTTCAGGTCAGCTTGATTCAGCCTGGGCGCGCTGGTCTCGTCCCTGGACGGTTATTGCCTGGGTATTTCTAACTCTGGGTATCGCTTTAGGGAGCTGGTGGGCTTATTATGAACTGGGCTGGGGCGGCTGGTGGTTCTGGGATCCGGTTGAAAATGCTTCATTTATGCCCTGGCTGGTTGGCACCGCTTTATTGCATTCATTGATTGTCACAGAAAAGCGCGGCGCGTTTAAAAGCTGGACTGTTTTATTATCACTTATTGCCTTTTCACTGAGCTTATTGGGTACCTTCCTGGTTCGTTCCGGTGTTCTGGTCTCTGTGCATGCCTTTGCTTCTGATCCGACCAGGGGCTCGTTTATTTTAGCCTTTCTTGTTCTGGTGATTGGCGGTTCTTTAACACTTTATGCCATTAGAGGCCCGTCAATGAAAGGTGGAGGTCACTTTAATCTGTTTTCTAAAGACACCTTTATGCTGCTGGGTAATATTCTACTGACTGTTGCCTGTGCTATGGTCTTATTAGGCACCTTGTACCCACTATTAGATCAGTTGATTGACCTGGGTAAATTATCCGTTGGAAAACCATATTTCAACACAGTGTTTGTACCTATTATGTTGCCCGCATTGGTAATCATGTCAATGGCGCCGTTAATGCGCTGGAAGGGCGATACTTTTTCTCGTGTTGCTAAACACATGATTATTCCTGTATTTGTTGCTTTTGCCGTTGGTTTTTCAATGCTCTTGCTTGAAAAGGGCTCAGTGATGATTTCAATAAGCATTGGTCTGGCCACGCTTATTGTTTCCAGTGTTGTTATGAGCTTTGTGGATCGAGTGAGAAATAAAGGTAATGTTGTTACTGCCTTAAAGAAAATTCCTTTATCTTTTTTCGGTATGAATCTGGCACACATTGGTGTTGCGATTTTTGTCGTTGGTGTAACATTTACTGAATCAATGAGTTTACAAAAAGATTTACGTATGGAACTCGGTGATACTATCTCTCTTGGAGGTTATTCGTTTACCTTTGAGGGCGCTAAGAGTCATCAGGGTCCCAATTATATCGGTTATGAAGGTGCTATCAGTGTAGTCGGTGAAAAAGGTGAAACAGTGGCTGTATTAACACCAGAAAAACGAATTTATCAGGTGCGTGGTATGCCAATGACTGAAGCGGGTATTGACGCTGGTCTGTTCCGCGACTTATTTGTGGCACTGGCAGAGCAATTAGACAATGGCGCCTGGAGTTTAAGAATTTATTACAAACCGTTTATCCGATGGATCTGGTTGGGTTGTATTTTTATGGGCTTGGGTGGTTTTGTTGCTATTCTGGATAGACGTTATCGTTTGAAGGTATCGAATAAGAAAGCTGTTGCTGCGTAAAGTTTAGTTTGCTGATAGTGTATTGAAAATTTGGGAGTAATAAGGCGTGCTGGGTAGACTGGCGCGTATGATTGGGGACACTTTGAATACGTCCATGTAACGCTTAGACTCGACATGACTGCCATGGATGCCGAGGATGAGCGTCACATGGATGTGCTTGAGCGTCCCCATACAGGCGAACCCGCATACCTTAGCACGGATTATTATTCCCCAAACTGACTAAATATAAAATATAGAGTAAAAAAGTCTGATGAAAAAACAATTTATGACCCCCCTGATAATCTTTGGCTTATTAGTCGTGCTGCTGGTTGTCGGACTAATGAAAGCAAAGTATGTACGTGATGTACCATCACCGCTTATTGGTAAGGCAGTACCTGAATTTTCTATCCCTACTGTAGAAGATCAACAAAAAGTCTTCACTAACAAAGATCTCATAGGGCAGGTGTCATTGGTCAATATCTGGGCTTCATGGTGTGTTTCCTGTCGGGCTGAACATCGACTTCTTAATGTGATTGCAGGGCAGGGCATTAAAATTTACGGCATCAATTATAAAGATGAATTACCTGATGCTCGTCGCTGGTTAAGTGCTTATGGTAATCCTTATGTGAAAAGTGCTCATGATATTACTGGGCGAGCAGGCATTGACTGGGGTGTTTATGGTACGCCGGAAACCTTTGTTATTGATAAAAAAGGCATGATTCGCTACAAGCATACCGGTCCTGTCTATCAGCAGGACATCGATGAGAAAATTTTACCAATGATTAAGCAACTACAGGCAGAATCATAATGCTTAGTATGATAATGAACAAAAAACCGGCGGCGCGTATTTTAGCAGTCAATAGCATACTCTTTTTTATATTATGTCTATTGCCGCTTCATTTACAGGCAGGACCCAGAGGTCAACCGAAAGAGCCCATTGTATTTGAAGATCCTCAAGTTGAAAGCGATTATCTGGAATTATCAGAAGAATTACGCTGTCTTGTCTGCCAGAATCAAAATCTGATTGATTCCAATGCTGAGTTAGCTGATGATTTGCGTCGAGAAGTAGCAAAGATGCTTAAGAAGGGTAATAACAAAGAACAAGTGATTGAATTTATGGTTGATCGTTATGGTGATTTTGTTTTATATAATCCACCATTTAAAGCACAAACCATATTACTTTGGGCTGGCCCATTTGTGTTGATGTTTTTTGGTATTTTCATTTTACTGAAAAAAATCAGAGCTGGTAATGAAGAAAAAAATACGGATAGTTCAGCGCTTTCTGAACAAGAAAAAGAAAAGTTAGACGCTATCCTGAAAAACAAATAGTATAAAAAAGGTAAATCAAGCATGTGGGTATTATGGTTAATTTGTGCTCTATTAATAATTATAGCGATTGCTCTATTAATAAGGCCGTTGTTCAAAACCTATTCAGACAGTGAACTGTCTGAAAGCCAAAAAAAAGCTAATCAACGTAAAGCACTGAATATTGAGCTGTATGAGCAAAAGAAAGTTCAGATTGAGCAAGACTTCGCCAATGGTTTATTAGATAAAGAAGGACGAATTCAGGCGCAAAATGAAATAGAACACAGCCTGATTCAGGATGCTGAAAGCTCTGTCGCCACTGAACTAACACAACTCTCTAATAGCAGTGCTAAAAAACTGTCTATTGCTTTTCTGGTAATTATTCCAATTTTTTCAGTGATTACTTATCTCTCTGTTATGCCTGAAAATTTTGAACAGGTCGTGTTGTCACAAGCAGCACCAGCACAATCTCATGCACCTAAGAGTCAGAATCAAGTACCTGATATTGCCACTATGGTGACTTCTTTAGAAAAGAAATTAAAGGACAATCCCGAAAATGCACAGGGATGGAACATGCTGGGTCGATCCTATGTGGTTATGAAGCGCTATGCCGAAGCTGCTGCCGCTTATGAAAAAGCTCTGGCGCTTGTTAAGCAAAATAAAGTCCAGCAGGCTATGCCGGAGCTGGAAATTAATTATGTAGAAGCATTGATGCAGACAGGGAATAAAGACGGTTATGAAAAAGCCCGGACAACTTTGGCTGGAATGTTAGCTGCTAATCCTGATCATGGTGATGCATTATGGTTTATGGGCTTTCTTGACTATGAGGCTGGTGATAAAGAGCTTGCTGTTGAGCGCTGGACGCATCTATTGACCTTATTACCACCAAGTGGTGAACAGACGAAGATTGTGAGCACTTATCTTAATCAAATACAAGGTAACACGGGTGATGCGACTAATAATCAGCCAACTGAAACAGCACAAACTGCAAAACAGCCTGCTGCACCTAAAGGGCCGGCACCAGGCCAGCAATTAACCGGCTCAGCGGATGAAAAAGTGTTTATTGCTTCTATGGTTTCCCGTGTTGAAAAACGGGTCAAAGACAATCCACAGGATTTAAAAGGCTGGAAATCACTAGGCAAGTCTTATGGTGTCTTAGAACGAAATGTTGATTCAGCCAATGCCTATGCTAAGGCTGTGGCATTAGACAGTAAAGATGTGAACTTATTAATGGCTTATTCAGATGCTGTTATTAAAACACGTCAGCCTGATCAGTTAGATAAAGCGCGTATTGTTTTTGCACAACTGGTAGATAAAAATCCCCAGAATCTTGATGCACTCTTTCTTTCAGGCTCTTTAGCTCGTGCAGCTGGTGATATTGAGCAGGCGAAATTGTTCTGGAATAAATTACTACCTCAATTGCCGCCAGAAAGTGAAGCTTATAAAAGTGTAAAAATAAACCTTAATTCACTATAATTTATCCCCTTATTTCTCGTCTGAAATTTCTATTTTTTCTTAAGAGAGAGGGGGTTCACATATTTAAAAAAACATGCTGCTATTGGTACATAACGCACCAAATAGTGGCATATTCGTTACTTTCTAAAATTACCTCATCCTATTTTTCTGTTTTTATCAACTGTAATAAACTATTGAATTAACAAAGAATATTTTATTTTATCCTATAGCTTAGTAATTTACTAAATTATTAACCACTTATAAAGTCAGGTTATTCTTGATTTAGGTCAAGGCTGTATTATACTGATAGCGTTAACTTGAAGCCTGTGTTTTTTAAGTAGAGAATATACCGTATAGTAGATGACTAATATTACTCGCATGCAGCTATTAAGGGGTGATAAAAAACCTTTTCGTCCGCCCTGGTCTATTCCCGAAAAATATTTTGTAGATTATTGCACGCGTTGTGATAAATGCATTGAAGCTTGCTTTGATGAGCTGATCGTCAAAGGGCGGGGGGGATTCCCGCAAATGAACTTCGAAAAGGGTGGCTGTGATTTCTGTGAAGACTGTTTAAATGTCTGTGAAACAAATGCCCTCAAAAAAATATCTGTAAATAGTACAACGAATACGAACCAAACTAATTCTAAAACCAATGACAGAGAGGAATCTTCTAAATCGGCTGAAACAAGTTTGCACTCTAGTAATTTAGATAATAATTCAGAACCTGATTTAGATTCTTACCTTCCTCCCTGGCATATAAAAGCGACTATCGACCTGACAGCCTGCCTGTCAATGAATGCAACAGTTTGCCGCTCTTGTGGTGAATCTTGTGAAGACGAGGCGATCAAATTTAATTTAAAACTCGGCGGTATTGCCGAACCTGTACTAAATGTGGAACAATGTACGGGGTGCGGGGCCTGTTTTTCCGTCTGCCCTGTAAAAGTGATTCAATTAAAATCTATTATTGGATCACTATTGTTTTATAACAATGGTGATAGATAAACTCTGGTATAAAAAAATAGATAAAAGAGAACTGTATGAATATTTGTAGTGTAATTGTTAATGCAAAACCTGATAACGCACCTAAAATTAGTGCTTTACTAGCAGAAATGGATGGTATTGACGTTTTTGGCGGAGTAGAAGAAGGAAAGATTATCGCCACTTTGGAAGACGGTGGTGAGAAAGCTTTAGCTGACAAGATGGCAGCTTTAAATAACATCAAGGGCGTTATTGATGTCGCAATGATTTATCATCAAGAAGCAAATGACACAGCGATGGAAGAGGAGATCGTATAGTGAGTATAACAAGGCGTGATTTTATAAAAAACAACGCAGCCGTTGCAGTCGCATCTGTAGCAAGTGTAACCTTACCCGTTAGCGTAACCAAAGCAGCAGATTCTGCTGACGATGGTATCCGCTGGGATAAGGCCGCCTGCCGTTTTTGTGGAACGGGTTGTAGTGTTCTGATCGGTACCAAGGGTGGCAAAATGGTTGCCAACCAGGGCGATCCGGATGCACCTGTAAACAAAGGACTTAACTGTATTAAAGGTTATTTCCTGACCAAGATTATGTACGGTAAAGATCGTTTAACCAAGCCATTACTTCGTAAGAAGGGTGGTAAGTATGATAAAAACGGTGATTTTACTGAAGTATCATGGGATGAAGCGTTTGATACCATGGCAGGCAAATGGAAGGCAGCTCTTAAAGATAAGGGGCCTACTTCTGTTGGTATGTTTGGTTCAGGCCAGTGGACTGTCTGGGAAGGCTATGCCGCTTCTAAAATGATTAAAGCGGGTTTCCGTTCTAATAACCTTGATCCTAATGCGCGTCACTGTATGGCTTCTGCCGTAGGTGCCTTCATGCGTGGTTTTGGTATTGATGAACCAATGGGTTGTTATGATGACCTGGAACATGCTGATGCATTTGTTCTATGGGGTTCTAACATGGCAGAAATGCACCCTATCTTATGGTCACGTATCACTGATACCCGTCTGACCAAAAAAGACAGTGAAGTACACGTACTATCAACTTTTACACATCGTTCGTTTGAACTTGCTGATAATGGTATGATTTTCAAACCACAAACTGACTTAGCGATTCTTAACTATATAGCTAACTAGTCGATCCTGAAAAAAGATAATCATCATGAATCGATAGATTATCGTACAACATTAATTGTAATTTTATTGTTCCTGATCAAATTGTTCCTGATCAAATTGTTATCTGTCATTACAATAATATGATATCAGTTTGAATCAAAAACAAGCGATAATACAGCACAAATAACAGG
>JAHXIM010000291.1 GCA_025655635.1 gamma proteobacterium symbiont of Lucinoma myriamae
ATATCCCGATTGTTGTTAGCGACATCAGTGTTGCTCTGGATTGCCAGTGCAGGTCTTTTACATGCGTCCAGTACTTACTCTTCTGATGAGCGTATCAACACTTATTTTATGCTGACTCTGGCGGGTGATCTGGGAGCAATATTAGCAACTGATCTGGTGACCTTTTTTGTGTTTTTAACGCTAATGGGCTACGGTTTTTATGCATTACTAGTGGCAGGGGAAGGAGAAGGAGAAGAAAAAGCACGGCAATCCGGACGTGTTTATCTCGGCTTTATGATCCTTGCTGATTTAGTGTTATTTGAGGCCTTATTAATTGCGGGAACAATGACTGATGACTTAGGTTTTTCAGCAGTGCATGATGCAATGGCTCAGTCACCCTCTCTAGAGCTGTATTTGTTAATGGTACTTATTGGCTTTGCAATCAAGGCGGCTTTATGGCCCTTACATTTCTGGTTAACTCTGGTTTTTCGTTCGTCTCGTCCTGCGGAGGCTGTTCTTTTAGGTGGTGTACCTATTGCTATTGGTTTACTTGGCATGGCACGTTGGCTGCCCCTTGGTGAAATTATCTCCCCGAATCTGGGGATGTTTATGCAAAGTCTGGGTGTAATAGCTCTGTTTTATACCATCCTTTCTGGTTTGATACGGGCTCAGTTAAGGATGCTGCCTGCCTATATCAGTACTATAGCGACAGGAATTTTTGCCATTGCTATGGGGGCTGGTTTATCTGATACTGCTGTATGGAACCAGTATGAAAACATGTTCTATATCTTTATTGCATCTTTTGCAATTGTATTTGCAGTACTTGTCATGGCAACCCGGTGGTGGGAGTCTAAATATGCTTGTCGTATAACACCTGTGAAGCAGTCTGATTATTTAAGTCTATGGTTTAAACAGTATTGGCCTGCAGCAATTAACCATGTAAAGAGTCAGGCAATGTTTGATGGCTGGTACCGGCTCTGTGCTAAATTGGATTTTTTATGGCAGAAGTGTTTATGGAACAGAATATTGAAATATAGTGAGCATACCCTGCAACATTGGACTATTGCCATCACTCTATTTTTATTACTTGGGATTATTATAGTCTTAATTAGTGTACGTTTATAGCTAATGTTTTAAGGCTCATGCAGCTCTGTAAAACTATGTATTGTGCTGCTAGTCAAAGGTTCTGGCCGATGATAATAATAGCCTTGCCCATAGCCAATTCCCATTTCTTTAAGTAACACTGAAACTTCTTCATTTTCAACAAATTCAGCGATAATAATTTTACCCATTACTTGAGCCACAGAGTTAATGGCATTAACCATGCTGTTGTTTATAGGATTTTTATGAATATCTTTTACAAAACTACCATCCAGCTTAATATAGTCCACATCAATATTTTTAAGAAAACTAAAAGATGACATTCCTGTACCAAAGTCATCCAAAGCAACACTACAGCCAAAATTTTTCATTGTGTTAATAAATTCTTTAACGATGCTTAAATTGGTTACCACAGCCGTTTCTGTAATTTCAAATACAATTTGTGCAGGAGCTACACGGTACTCTCTGAGTATACTAAGCGCTTTTTCATGAAATTTTTTATTACTTAATGATGCGCCAGAAATATTAATATTAAAGCGAACGTTCTGATGTTCAGACATTATTCTTATTGCCGCTGACAAAACGGCGAGATCAAGCTGTTCAATTCCGCCATAACTTTCAAGTGCCGGGATAAAGCTATCTGGATAAACAAGCTTTCCCTGTCTGTCCCTGATGCGGACTAAAACTTCATACCATAACATTTGATCATCCGCATTGATTGGCTTAATCAATTGACAGTATAACTCCATTCTACCGGACGCAATGGCTTGTATGGTTTCTGATGCCCAGAACATTTTATTATGTTGAGTTTGTAATTGGCTATCATTGAGGCTGTAAACATGAATAGAGTTGCGTCCCTTTGCTTTGGCCTCATAACAGCAGGCATCTACTGTACTCATCACCTCAGAAATATCAGTCGTATTGCTGTCAATGATCATGACACCAATACTTATTCCGACATGATAAATACGATCCGTCCATTCAAAGGTAAAATCATTCACTTTTTTTCTTAATTGTTCTGCAATTGATGTGGCTTTATTAATAGGACAGTTTTCCAATAAAATACCAAATTCATCCCCTCCCAGACGAGCAAGTGTATCAGCACCACGCAACTCATTTTTCAATAAGCTCGTAATTTGACGCAATAATTCATCACCAGCAGTATGCCCGGCAGTATCATTAACTACTTTAAATTGATCCAGATCCATATAAAGAATAACAGATTCGATAGCATCATTTTTTGCCTTTATAATTAAGTCTTCAAGACGATATTCAAACTCACGTCGATTAATCAGGCCAGTGAGATGGTCATGTATTGCCTGAAAGTTTAATTTAGTTTTACTATCATGCAGATCCTTGGTGCGTTGTTGAACACGATCTTCTAACGATTCATTTAATGCTTTCACTTCAAGTTCAGCCATAAGACGTTTTCTTTCATGAATTAGAGCAAAGATAATATAAATCACTGAAAATAAAAAAATAATTGTGCCGACGATAAGCGCATCACGTTGTAAGTTATAATGAGTCATGTTTTTAAATTTTGGGCTTAAAATATCAACCATTTTCCAACGAGTACCACTAATTTCAACTGAAGAAATAATATTTTTAATTTCATATTCCTGTAATGATTCTTCTCTTTTCAATGAAGCGCGCGTGCCCTTGGAAGTCATTTCTATTAATGTCTGTTTATCTTTTCGCAGAAGAAAAAATTGATGACTCGATGGTTCGCCATTTTTGAGCAGGCGTTGTAGATTGCGTGTATCCAGACTGACAAAGAATACTCCTTTTGTACTATCACCCATGTCATGAATTTCAGCCAGAATATCTAAATGATAATTATCCGGATTAGGATTGGAGTGGATATAAATTTCATTTAAATGAATTCCATCAGAAAATCTTTTGATATCTGTACTGCATCCTTTACCAATAAAGCTGTCTGGATCTTCTAGTAAAGGAAGCCCCTGAGAATCTGTAAGAGTAAAGTTTATGGCTTCTGGAAAAAACTGTTTAATTGACTTATTGAGTTTTAGGAGATGGCTTGTATCATCGGGATTTTTTACTAAATCTTGAATTAGGCTTTTATAATCAATGACTAATATTTTGGCTAGTTGACGACTATGATTGATATACTGCTGAATCTCATTAGCAGTACCTTTTAGTGACTGTATTGAGACTTCTTGATGATTATTAAGAAAATCCTGATATCTGGAATCTACGATCCAGTAAAGAATACTAAAAACAAGCATTAACATTGCTATTACAAGAAATACTATATTCTTGCTACGGTTCAGCAATTTTATAAACGGGATAGGAGTCATACACTAAAACATAGTAGGAAATTTAAAGTTATTCAAGAGCCAGTTGAACAAATTGTGCAATTTCTTAACGGTAGTAATCCCGTTGAATATATGATATAAATCAATGAGCTTGATTTGGAAAATATGCAAGCACAGCCTTTTTATTAACCATATGCTGAGTTGTCACAAAAAATCTTGGTCTCTGTTAAAAAAAATTTCAAATAGTGTTATAATTAATATCATGTGCATGAATAGAGTATATCGATTAATTGATGTGCTTTCTCGTACTGCTGCTTAATTGTTTATACCTGTTTTCAAGTGAAAATATTATGATAAGAACTCTTTCGTTTTGCCCAAGTTCATTTAATCCAAAAGACACTTAGCCAACACTCTAATATTCGTTTTATCTATAGTGATGCAAAAGCAAATCTGGCTATACAAATAATGCAGATTGAAGACTTTATCCATAACAAAGTAGACCTGCTGATGGTTAGTCCTTATGTGGATAATGCCACTACAGAGGCTGTTGCCAAAGCTTATCGTTCTGGTATTCCTGTTGTGCTTGTCGGTCGTATGGTCAGCCACGGCGATGAATATACTTCTTACCTTCACCCTGATAATAAAAAAATTGCACGGGATGCTGCTCGTTATCTTGTTAAAAAGATAGCCGATAAGGGGAAAGTTCTACTATTAAAAGGAGTCCCTAAAGCATCCACAACACGTGAACGTACTGAAGGCTTTTATGACGTGGTTTCTCAATATCCTGACATTAAAGTAATTGAACGTACGGCCAACTATCTGCGTCGTGATGCAATCATTGAAGTTGAAAAACTGCTTGGTCAGGGAGAACGATTTGATGCTGTCATGTCACAAAGCGATAGTATGCTGATTGGTGCCAGAATGGCCTTTAAAGCTCATAGCATTGATCCCGCATCTCTGGTGACAGTTGGCATTGATTATATCAAACCGGCACAAGAAGCTATTCGTTCAGGTCAGCAGGATAGTAGTTTTGTCTATTCTTTAAGTGCCAGAGAGAGCGCCGAAGCTGCAGTAAAAATTCTCTCGGGAGAAAAAGTACCTAAAGAGATAATCATTGAAACGCAACAGGTAACACAGGAGAATGTTGATGTTGTTACTCCGATTTTTTAACTTTATTTTTTTGATAATTATAATATCCATGCCTCTGTTGAGCGGCTGTGATACTCAAAATAATGAACATAAAGTGCTTCGAATTGGTATGAATACATGGCCGGGTTATGAGCCTCTTATGCTTGCTAAGGAGAAAGGATTTATTAGTAAAAACATTAAGATATCCCGTGTTGATTCGGCAACGGATGTGATCAAGGCGCTCAGGAGTGATCTGATTGATGTTGCCTGTGTGACTCTTGATGAGGCAATGATGTTTCAGGCGACCAGCAATGAGCCTATTAAAATTATTACCATTATGACTTTTTCTACGGGTGGTGATGCGTTGATAGCAAATAAATCAATATCATCGATGGCATTATTAAAAGGGAAGCGTATTGGCGTAGAGTCAAGTGCATTAGAAGCCTTTATGCTATCCCGTGCAGTTGATTTGACTTCTGGTCTGCATATCAATGAGCTTAAAATTATTATTACTGGCTATGAACATCATGAAAAGGAATTTCAAGAAGGAAATATAGATGCAGTGGTTACTTTCGAGCCGATTAAGACAAAACTATTACAGAATAGGAATAACCATATACTATTTGACTCAACTCAGATCCCTGGTGAAATTATTGATGTGATGATTGTCAAGGAGAAAAATATTCTCAGCAAGCATGATGCACTTCAAGCCTTGATCAATGGCTGGTACAAGAGTATTGAGTATATTAATAAAGAACCTGAGCAGAGTATGCAAATGATGGCATCCTATGAAGAGATAAGTTTCAATGAATTTAAAACTGCCTATCATGGCATAAAAATTCCCACTCGTATGGAGACAACTGAATTCTATACCAATAAACTGAGCCATACTATTACAACGACTGAAAAAATATTACTCGATAAAAAGCTGGTTCATCAGAAAATTATTCCTGAAGTACTTTATAGTCACCAGTTTCTGGAGCAGTAGATGAGCATAAAACGTCATTTCTCATTAAGAATCAAACTCATACTCTACACTCTGTTTTTTATTGTTACATCGATGATGACAATCGGGCTGGTTAGTGACAACTACCTGCACAATTATTTTCATAAAACTGCAAAAGAACAGCTTAAAGAAGCATTTTATGATTTATCAATACAATTTAAAATTATTGAAAAAAATTTATTAGAAGGTATTCATATTATTTCTGAAAATGAGGCCATTATAGCATCACTTAATTTAATTAAAAATTATGAGGATATTAATAATTATAATAGTATTCTTTTTGATGAAGAAAAAAAACGTATCCTTAATATTTTATTGCTTAAAGGAGCCTACTCACGGAATAACCATATTGCTGTTTATGATAGTCAGTACCGCTTGGTTGCTTTTATTGACAGGGAAGAAGGTGACAGATATATTCAAGGTTATACCTCATATAAAGAAGGGAAAGCTGCTTACTATTCTAAAAGTATTGATAGTGAATCGTATCATATTATTGCTCCGCCTAAACATATTCCTCAGAAAATTGCTGCATCAGTAAGACTTGGAGCTTTTATGCTGCAAAGTGGTCAGGTAATTTATAAAAATAAAAAAAACCAGCTTAGCCTTCAGGCAAACAGGAGTATATTGCGTAATATCTCTGATTATCAAAGTGACATTATCGGCTATATTGAAACAGATATAAGGGTGTCACGAGAAAAGATTAACAAGCTTGTTGATAAAAAAGATCTGTTTATCGATTATTACTTTGATAAAGGTGAAGTTCATACTAATAATAAAGATAAGCTTCACATTGAAAATATTGAAGTATACGATAATGCACCATTACTATTCTCAAAATTTAATGCTGAAGAACTCTATTTAGGGGATAATAAATTTCATTTTATCAGTGGAGCACATCTTCCCTTATATGAACGTTCTCTGCTGGTATTGGCTCAGATTGACAAAGAAAAGCTTCAAACAACATTGGTAAAAAACCGCATGATGCTGGTGTTTGTGTTGCTGTTTATTATTATTGCCACGATTGTTGTCAGTATTTTTGTATTGAACAAAATGATTTCAATTCCACTTGGTCGCTTGCTTGAAGGTATTAATATTATCAGTGATGGAGACTATTCACATAAGATAGTGGTAGCAGGTCAAGATGAGTTGGGTATGATATCAAAACAGTTTAATCTAATGGCCCGAAGGGTTGAAAAGCGTGAGCATGAACTGGATGATTTAGCTCACCACGATGTTCTGACCAAAATGCCAAATAGGATAATGTTTCATGAGCGTCTTAATGAAGCGGTTAGCAGGGCTAAAAGGCTGAAAAGCAATTTGGCTGTTCTGTTTTTGGATCTGGATGATTTTAAGTTAATCAATGATACTCTTGGTCATAATGTTGGAGATAAACTTTTAATAGAAGTGGCAAAAAACCTTGCTCAATGTTTGCGCACAAATGATTTGCTTGCGCGTATTGGTGGTGATGAATTTAATATTATGATTGAAGATGTGGATTCGGTTGTTTTTGTGGAGGGAATTGCTAAAAAGATTATCACTCAAATGAAGCTACCCCATTTTATTGATAGTGACCAGATAAATATCACTGCAAGTATTGGCATAGCAGTCTATCCTACTGATGGTGAAGATAGTATAACACTGCTTAAAAATGCTGATTTAGCAATGTATCAGGCAAAAAAAATTGGACCTGAACAGTATTGTTTTTTTTCTGAACAACTGTCTTTAAAACTTAAAGAGCGTACAGTTTTACTAAAAGCACTTAAAAGAGCCTTACAAGATGGGCAGTTTGTACTTTATTATCAGCCAAAATTTTCTACATCCAGTAGTGCCTGTCTGGTTCATGGTGCAGAAGCATTAATACGTTGGCAAAGTCCTGAGTTAGGATTAGTATCGCCTGATCGATTTATTCCACTGTGTGAAGAAAGTGGCTTAATTGTATCTATCGGACAATGGGTTTTGGAGCAGGCTGTAGCTGATATGAAAAAATGGCAGGAACTGGGCTTGCCCGTTGAACAGATCAGTGTGAATGTCTCCAATGTCCAGTTTTCACAAGGGGACATATATAATGTGATTAAACAGGTTCTTGAGGAGACTGGTTTGAGTGCTAATCACCTGGAGATTGAAATGACAGAAAGTTACATTCATCACCATAGTGATAATGCAATGGAAGTTTTGCAGCAAATTCGCAGTCTGGGTGTTGAACTTGCAATCGATGATTTTGGGACAGGTTATTCATCTATGAGTTACCTCAAACATCTGCCTTTGACACGGCTAAAAATTGATAAAAGTTTTATTGACGGGATACCGGATGATACGGATGATCTTGAGATAGCTAAAGCAATTATTGCTTTAGCTAAAGTTTTGCAATTAAAAACTACTGCAGAGGGTATTGAGACAATAGCACAGCTTGAATCACTCAAAGAACTAGGCTGTGAGGAAGGGCAGGGGTATTTATGCTCAAGACCACTTGATTATGAGGCTTTTGTAAAATTTGTGCACAGACATATGAACTGTGAATTAAATGACTAAATTTTCAGATAATATATTGAAATATAGTATTGAATTTCCTATTCTTATAGTAGTAGTGATGCTGATGGGTTTTTACAGGAAAGTCATTTTACAGCAATACCAGGAAAGTCAGGTTAATGTCAGCAAATTTCAATATTTAACGAGTATAAAGTTAAGTATTGTACGGAACACGGGGAGTTGGGATATGTTAAATGAAAGTAAAGATTTAGAGCGTAATAGTAAGGATATCTAATTAATTTTGATGCATGGGCTAAGGCTTTTGCTATAGATATGGCAAAAGAACATAACATTGAACTAACTGAGTGTCATTGCAGGGGGCTATAAGATCATGATAGAAATAAAAAAATTGGTTCAGCAGAGGTTATCGCCACAATTGATGCCGATACTCTGGTGGGTGCCGATCTAAGAGAAATGAGACTGGAAGATGCGGATCTTGAAAATGTCGATCTGAGTCATGCAATACTTGATTTTGCGGATTTAAATCGGGCAAACCTGAAAGGAGCCAATTTACAGCACGCATCCCTTATCGGGGCTCATATGAATGATGCAGATTTGAGTAATGCTGATTTATCTTATGCTGAATTGGGTAGTGATATTCATGCTGATGCAGCGATGTTGCTTAATAGTAAACTTGTCCATGCCGACCTGTCTCATGCTTATCTCCACTGGGTTGATTTTCGTGAAGCAGATTTGAGTCAGGCTAACTTAAGCAGAGCTGATATGCGTCATGCAGTTTTTTACCGTGCAAATCTGACTGAAGTGATAGCCAATGATTGTTTGTTTATACGAGCTAATCTTCGCGAGGTTAACCTTAATCATGCTCAGTTATGTGACAGTCATTTTAATGAAGCTAATATGATTAAAGCCAATCTTAGTTATGCAAACTTACAAAGCAATCACGAAAATGGCTTTGCGGTAATTAATAAGGCTAATTTAGAGCGTGCGGATCTTCGTCATGCGCAAATGAGTAATATCTTTGCCCGCTCGGTCAATTTTCATCAGGCAGATTTGAGTGATGCAAACCTGGAAGAAATCTTGATTACGGGCAGTATTATTTCTCATGCCAATGTCAGCGGTGCTGAGTTTAAAGGGGTTGAACTAGGAACTATCACTATGGGCTACTCAAATTTCTCTCAGGCACTGAACGCTGATATTCCAGAACATAAAAAAAATGTGCAGTAAAGGTTGATCAGGCTCATTTATTTAGTATTAATAATATGATTATAATTAGTCAGCCCTGAAAAACATATTATCTATTTGAAATATAAGGAATTATCCCTATTTTTGAGTGACCAGATCGACCAGAAATGTTA
>JAHXIM010000243.1 GCA_025655635.1 gamma proteobacterium symbiont of Lucinoma myriamae
ATAACAATTTGATCAGGAACAATAAAATTACAATTAATGTTGTACGATAATCTATCAATTCATGATGATTATCTTTTTTCAGGATCGACTAAGTAATATTTAAAACATATGCTGAATAGTTATAAAATAATAAAAATTTACTAAAGCACAATAACGACTAATCCATTCATAATTTTACTCACATTTAATCTTTCAGGAGTTGGGTTTATGTCTATGAGTAAGTATACAAAAATATGTATTAGTGCTTGTTTACTCGTTAACCTGTCAATTAGTCAGGCACTTGAAACAGCACCTGTGGTATATAAAACTGCAGTGAGTCACTTCTATCTTGACGGTATTGTAGAGGCTATTAAGCAAACCACGGTGTCAGCTCAAACCAGTGGAAAGATTGAAAAAATATTTTTTGATGTTGATGATTATGTGGTAAAAGATAAGCTGATTCTCTCCCTGAATAATACTGAACAACTCGCTAATGTAAAAAAATCAGAAGCCGTCATCAAAGAAGCTAAAGCGCTTAATTTAAAAGCCAGACAAGAATTTGCCCGAATAAAAACCCTATATGAAAAAAAACTAGTATCCAAATCTTCTATGGATGAGGCCCGAGCGCAGTTACATGCTACCAATGCCAGACTTGATGCGGCTGAAGCCGGATTGACTCAGGCGCAAGAGCAGCTTTCGTATACACAAGTATTAGCGCCATATAGCGGTATTGTTATTGAACGACATGTTGAAACAGGTGAAGTGGTTCAACCGGGGATGCCGTTGGTGAGTGGCATTTCACTTGAGCATTTAAGGGTGACTGTGAACGTACCACAAAGCCTGATTAATAAATTACGCCAATATACTAAAGCATCTATATTGCTGCCAGAAACCAATCAAGTGGTTGCAGCACAAAATATTACCATATTTCCATTTGCCGATCCGTACACCAATACTTTTCAAGTTCGACTTGATCTGCCAATGGGCATAAAACAATTATTTTCCGGTATGTTTGTGAAAGTCTCTCTTGTTACGGGGCAGAAACAAAAATTAATGGTGCCGGCCAAAGCGGTGGTTTATCGCTCAGAAGTCACCGGTGTTTATGTTGTTGCAAAAAATGGGCAGATCAGCTTTCGGCAGATCCGCAGCGGTGGAGAGAATGGAGAGGAAACTATTATCATTCTTGCTGGTCTTGATGAAGGTGAATTAGTGGCCTTAGAGCCAATTATTGCGGGGGTATTATTAATTAAACAACGTAAGGAGAGTCAAGGTGACTAAACTGGGCATCTCTGGTCGCATAGCAAAGACATTCCTTACTACACAAATAACACCATTACTCGCTTTAGTGGGTGTTTTAATCGGGCTGTTTGCTGTGATAGTGACACCAAGGGAAGAAGACCCGCAGATTAATGTGACCTTCGCTAATGTCTTTATTCCCTTCCCCGGTGCAAGCGCTGCTCAAATAGAACAGCAAGTGACTAAGCCGGCTGAACAGGTTTTGTCAGAAATTGTGGGCATCGATCATGTCTATTCAGCATCCATGCCTGGAATGTCAGTCTTAACCATACGTTATAAAGTGGGAGAAAACCGCACGGATGCTATTGTACGTTTATATAATAAGATTTTTTCCAATGAAGACTGGTTACCAAATGGTTTAGGTGTCGGACGACCCATTATTAAACCCAAAGGAATTGATGATGTACCGATTATTTCTGCCACGCTCTGGTCACGAGATGAACAGAAGGGGGCTTTTGAATTAGGCCAAATTGCTCATGCCATTGAAGCTGAGCTAAAACGTGTGTCTGGCACTCGGGATATTTATACCATTGGTGCCGCTGATCGTGTTGTCCATGTGCTGCTGGATCCTCAGGCATTGGCTGCTTATAATATTGATATTAACAGCTTATCTAATACCTTACGTATGGCCAATCAAACTCGTGATAACCTGAAAGTAACCACTGAAAATAAAGAGATTCTGATTCAGGCGGGTACTTTTATGACAAGTCCCGATGAAATTGGTCAACTGGTGATTGGTGTTTTTGAAGGTAAAGCCATTTTTCTTTCTGATGTCGCTCGTATTAATGATAATTTTGATATTCCCTCACAATACGTCACCATTAGCCCTGGACCGTCAGCAGAAAAATCTGGTATCGCTCTTGATAGTACTCGTCCTGCTGTTACTATCGCTATTGCAAAAAAGCCGGGTCACAATGCAGTTGATATTGCAGCTAATATTATTAAACGCCTGGAGCAGATAAAGGGGACATTTATTCCCGATGACGTTGAGATCACTATTACCCGTAATTATGGTAAAACAGCGGATGAGAAATCTTCAAAATTAATTCATAAACTGATAATAGAAACTATTGCTGTCGTGTTATTAGTAATGCTGGCTCTAGGCTGGCGTGAAGGTCTGATTGTCGGTACTGCAGTCGCTATCACCTTATTAGTCACACTCTTTGCATCATGGGCCTATGGCTTTACGCTTAATCGGGTTTCTCTGTTTGCCTTGATATTTTCAATTGGTATTTTAGTCGATGATGCCATTGTTGTGGTTGAAAATATTCATCGGCATATGGCCTTATATAAGAAAAAATTAATTGACATAATCCCCACAGCTGTTGATGAAGTCGGCGGGCCGACTATTCTGGCTACCTTTACTGTTATTGCTGCACTATTGCCAATGGCTTTTGTCTCAGGTCTGATGGGGCCTTATATGAGTCCCATTCCAATAAATGCCAGTATGGGCATGTTGGCATCACTGATCATTGCTTTTGTTTTTACGCCCTGGCTGACTAATATTATGCTGGCAAAAGTTCACCTGAAGGGGCATGGTACGCACACCGATACTCATCAAAATAACGCTTTATTGAATTTTTTTACCCGTATTATGGCGCCATTTTTACAAGGTCGTGCCGGCAGGCGTAATCGCTGGTTTTTATTGCTGGGCATTTTTATACTTATTGGTCTTGCTATGATGATGGTAGTTAATAAACAAGTGGTTTTAAAAATGCTGCCATTTGATAATAAGTCTGAACTGCAGGTAGTGCTGGATATGCCCGAAGGTTCCAGTTTGGAACAAACCAGTCGTGTCCTGCATGAAATTGGTACTTATCTGGACACAGTTAATGAAGTCACAGACTATGAAGTCTATGCAGGGACTGCTTCACCGATTAGTTTTAATGGTCTCATTCGTCAGTATTATTTACGAGAAGGAGCCAGTGTCGGTGATATTCAGGTTAACCTGATTGATAAGCAATTTCGCACACGTAAAAGTCATGAAATTGCTCTTGCTATCCGTAAGCCGATTCAAACGATTGCCTTGCGCTATGCAGGTAATGCCAAAATTGTTGAAGTCCCGCCAGGCCCGCCGGTACAGGCACCCATTGTTGCAGAAGTATACGGGCTTGATTATACAGGACAAATTCGTGAGGCTAAAAAATTACGACAATTGTTTGAGACGACAGCAGATATTATTGATATTGATGACAGTGTAGAATATCCTGCAACACAATTTACAGTATCGATTGATCGTCAGAAGGCGGCCTTATTGGGCGTTAATCAGGCCTCTATAGTAGAGGCGCTTGCTTCAGTGTTAACCGGAGCTGATGTCACGTATTTACATGATAAACATTTAAAATATCCTGCACCTGTACGTCTGGAATATTCTGAAGCGGATAAATCTGATCTGGAGCAGGTTTTGGCACTAAGAGTACGATCTGAAACGGGTACTCTGGTACCTTTACTGGAAATGGTTCAATTACACAAAGGCACTCGTGAACATACTATCTACCATAAGGATTTATTGCCTGTGGTCTTTGTGACGGCAGACATGGCAGGTTTAGAAGATAGTCCATTGTACGGTATGTTCAAGATGTCTTCTGCTATGGAAACCAGCAATGGTCTGAACCAATGGTTTGTTAATCAACCTGAAAACCCCTATGAATATAGTCTGAAATGGGATGGTGAGTGGCAGATCACCTATGAAACATTTCGTGATATGGGTATTGCCTATGCTGTGGGTTTGTTAATGATATATTTGTTAGTGGTCATTCAGTTTCGCTCGTATCTGATACCTTTGATTATTATGGCGCCCATTCCTCTCACTATTATAGGTATTATGCCGGGTCATGCCTTATTAGATGCACAATTTACTGCAACATCTATGATAGGAATGATTGCTCTGGCCGGGATTATTGTGCGTAATTCCATTTTACTGGTAGATTTTATTAATCAACAGATCGGTGAGGGGATGGTTTTACATGAGGCTGTTATTCAATCTTCTGCGGTACGGTCAAAACCCATTGTTTTAACCGGAATTGCAGCGATGATTGGTGGTTTTTTTATTATTGATGATCCTATTTTTGGTGGACTGGCCATTTCTTTAATTTTTGGTTTACTGGTGTCAACTTTGCTAACCTTAGTTGTCATTCCCATTGTTTATTATGCAGCAATGGAAAAAAGACACGCTAAATAGTTACGATTAAGGTTTTTGATAACCAGGTGCAATTACCAGGTTATCAACACCATATAATGTTTGATAATTTTTCAGCCATAGATGGTATTCATCTCCCTTGAGGCTATGCTGTTCTGAACAATCAATATTCCATCGACGCAGTAAATAGCTGGCAACTGCGGCTCTGACATCTACATTTAATACATCACCCTGTGTGTAACTATTGCTTTTCATGCCCCTCTTTTTCATACCATAGTCCATAGAAATACTTTCAGGATGCTTTAGGGCAGGGTGCGGTACAATTTCCAATTCGACAATTCTGTTCCATTGATTGTCAGCTTCTTTTGTTTCATGTTCTTTAATAACGGAGTCAATGATTTTAGGAGCTTCAATGCGGTTAATAACAAAGTCAGTGAAGCGTTCTCGCTTGCGATCATAAGCACGAATATGCCAGCGAAGTCCATTATTTACCAGAGCAAAAGGCACAACTTCCCGTGATGAGACACCACTTGATAGTGAGAAATAATTAATTTTAACAATTTGATGCTGGTGAATTGCCCGGGTTAGAACTGATAAGGTATCTAATTGAGTAATGTTAAGCTGTGCAGGTGTTTCACAGCTGATCATAGCCTTACTATGCAGGCCGACATAATCATCGCCAAATCCGCTGGATAGGGCGGCTAAAGCCCGCTCAAGTGTATAGTCAAACAGGGAATGAATTGCGGGTGATAAAAATAGGAGCGTTCTTTAGTATTGTAGATAATATTGTCTGGTGCAAGCTTTCTATACAATGCTATATCACGTGTTGCAGCGGCTTCTTTTGTGCCAAAACGTTGTATTAAATCATTGCGCTGTATTTCACCTAAAAACATTAACCTGAAATCTATGTGTGATAGACGTTCTTTTTGTGTCTGGCTAAGAGCAGAGAGTGCTTTTGTTCTTTTTTCTATATCCATTGTTTATGCTCAGGTATTGTCACTATTATTTTGTATAAAGTGTGGTGTTGATAATACTTAAATTAATGAACTATTACAATATGATTTGTTGACATAATCAAAATGAGCAGGTATATAATAATCATATTGATGATGATAGGAGGTATAATGTATTATCATCTGGTTTTATTAATGGCTAACAAGGAAAAAATTATGACCACTTTAAACAGCATAGACAATAGCTTTATTCAGCAACATGTTACACTAAGCTGTATTACCCAAAAACTGGGGCTGAGTGTCGATTTAAGTGAGTTGGGCTGGGTAGTCAAGGATCCCCAGGAACGTACCTTATTAATGACTAGGCGACAAGTACCAAAGGAAATAGGTGCATTAGAAGAAAAACTTAGAAGAGTTTTTTTAAACTAAGTTACTATCCTAAATTAATCAGTTAATCTGCTGCGAGCGATCACCAAAAGTAGGCTCCATGAGGAGAGGTGCTGGAGATTCAAGTCTTTGCAGGTTATTTAGGATTATGCTACTACGTTTGTTTAGCAGGGAATATATTTTGAAAAACAAAAATAAGTTGATTATAGCTATCTCATCCCGAGCGCTGTTTAACCTGGAAGAAGGTCATGATATCTATATGAAACAGGGTGTTGAAGCCTATTGTCAATATCAGAGAGAACATGAAGATGATTTGCTGGAGCCGGGAGTGGCTTTTTCCTTAGTAAAAAAGCTATTATCGCTTAATGGAGAATCTTCTAATGATATCACTCGAAGCGCAGATGAAAAAGTAGAAGTTATTCTGCTTTCAAAAAATAGTGCAGATACAGGCTTGCGGATCTTCAACTCAATTAAAAAGCATAATTTACCTATTTTTAGAGCTGCTTTTGCCAGTGGTGAGTCACCGTATCGCTATATAGAGCCCTTTAGTGCTGATTTGTTTCTTTCAGCTGAACAAAATGATGTACGTGAAGCATTGGATATGGGCTATGCTGCCGCAGCGATCCTCCCTGAAGCAAGTCGTAGTAATGATAGCGGGCAATTGAGAATAGCCTTTGACGGTGATGCAGTTATTTTTTCAGATGAAGCTGAACGTATATATAAAAAAGGCGGTTTAGCCGCATTTGATGCTGCCGAGCAGGCGGCTGCCAATGAACCATTGCCCGGCGGGCCATTTAAAGAATTTTTAAAGTCATTACACCAATTGCAAGCAGAGTTTACTGCTGATGAATCACCAATTCGAACGGCATTAGTCACTGCTCGTGGTGCACCTGCACATGAACGGGTTATCCGCACCTTGCGAGCCTGGAATATCCGTATTGATGAGGCAATATTTCTAGGCGGCAAATCAAAAGGCGAGTTTTTAAAAGCATTTGGTGCTGATATCTTTTTTGATGATCAAACAGGGCATTGTGAATCTGCTGCTGAACACGTTCCTTCTGCTCAAGTGTTGAGTGGCGTTTCTAATCAAAACTGATGTCTTTGAATTAACAATAAAGGAATTAAGTATGCAAAGTACTTTTTTAGCCTGGGTCTTCAGAATGCCATTGATCAAGCGCTGGTCATTGATGTTTTGTCATAAAAAAGAAAATATTGCTGAACATTCACATCAAGTAGCGGTAGTGGCGCATCTGCTGGCACTCATATACAATAAAAAAGTAGTGCCTTTAAATAACTCAAAACCTTTAATTCCAGAAAGGGCTGCGACGATTGCCCTTTATCATGATCAAATAGAAATATACACAGGTGATACAGTCACCCCGATCAAATATCATAATCAGGAATTAACACGAGAATTTAAAAAATTAGAATCTACTGCTGAAAATCTCTGCCTTGAAACTTTACCCGAAGAGTTTAGAGAAGACTTTAGCGGATTGATAATTTCAGATAAAATTGAGCCGAAATATGCCCGTATTGTGAAATCAGCAGATGTGATCTGTGCTTATATAAAAACACTGGATGAACTCAAACATCATAATTATGAATTTGAACATGTGAAGCTGAATCTTGAGAAAAAACTGGATAAACTAAAAGAACAGGCTGAAGTCCGTTATTTTATGGATGTATTTATGGCATCCTGTATTACTTCGTTAGATAAATTAACAGATGATTAATTTTTTAAATATCAATGTGGATAAAGAATAATAATTTTTCTCCTTACATTTTACCGAAGGTGATTATGAAAAAACTAAAAAATGAAAAAGAATTAATAAAAAAAGCCATTTTAGAAGGTGTGAAATATGGTGAAGGGCGGGGTGTTGTTGAATTTGAAGCAACGGATTCAGCCAATGAAAAAATTGAATATATTTATCGTTTACTGGTTCATGATAAGGTAATTCAGCCTATTCCTGAAGATCAGATTTCTCAGGTAACAATGAAACACAAACTGGCTATATGGGCATCAAAGATGAAATAGAGGTCGACACGTTAATCTAAAAAAAGCTGATATCAGCACTGATACAAGCATTTTTGGTTCCTGCCATTTATTATTGCTTTAATTTTTAATAGAAGACATTCGTCTTCCATAACAGGCATTTAGCAAGGTCTGTGGAATATCTTCAAGAGAAATTAATTTATCAGTAGCGCCTTTCTTATAAGCTTCTTTGGGCATTCCAAAAACAAGACAACTGACTTCGTCCTGAGCAAAGGTCTGGGCTCCGGCATTTTTCATTTCTAATAGTCCCTGTGCGCCGTCATCACCCATGCCGGTCATTAAACAAGCCACAGCATTATGTCCGGCAAAGCGAGCAACAGAACGAAATAATACATCAACTGAAGGACGGTGTCGGTTGACTAATGGACCATCAATAATATCAACATGATAATAAGCGCCGCTGCGTTGTAATAACATGTGATGGTTGCCTGGAGCCACTAATACTTTGCCTGCTGTTAGACGGTCACAATTGCTGTGCAAAGGCAGATGTAAATTTTTCCGGCATGTGCTGTACGATTAAGATGCCGGGTGAAACGGCAGGCATATGAGACAGTACATCACGTAATGCCTGAGTTCCACCAGTGGATGCACCAATGGCAACGATCTTCTCAGTCGTTTCTGTCATGGTCTTATCACTGTGTGGAATAATGACATCAGCAGTATTTTTTTTCTGCGCTTCAATTGTGTTTCCTGATGTCATGGAAAAATACTATGCTCCTGTTTATTGGTGAACCGATGGTTCTGCTATTTCCAGTTTACCATATAATCGATGGAAAAATTTCTGTCAGTTTATAAACAATTCACCTGAAGATGGATGACTTTTTATTTATCTCACGAATTAATATAAATCAAAATACGACGACAAAAAATAAAATCAAATTTAGTGGCTGGAAGAGGGGACCCAAGCAGATTAAAATGCTTAAATTGTATCATTCGATGTACTATTAGATACCTGACTGGCTTTACTTCAGCTGCCATATAATATTGATGATATCTTGTATCATCAATTACTTGCAGACAAATTCTAATCAATGCTTAAGTTCAATAAATTTTATGTATGTCCCATATAGAGTTGTTCAATGTCATTTTTATAATTAGCGATAATTAAATTTCGCTTGAGTTTCATGGTGGGCGTTAACATGCCGTTTGTGATAGTCCAGGGGTTTAAAGTCAATTTGACACGACGTACTTGCTCATAACCTGGAAAAGATGATAATAATGCTGCTATTTTTTTAGTGACCAGTTTGCAAATAGTTTTATTTTTTAGAGAATTTTTATTTAATGAGTTAATATTTCCTGTTCAGTCAGCTGCTGCCATGATTCTTTATTCAGAACAACAATAGCACTTAAATAGTCAGCCCTGAAAAATATATTATCTATTTGAAATGTAAGGAATTATCCCTATTTTTGAGTGACCAGATCGACCAGAAATGTTATAATAAGCACAGATTTTCTGGTCGATTTGGTGAAAAAAATGTA
>JAHXIM010000005.1 GCA_025655635.1 gamma proteobacterium symbiont of Lucinoma myriamae
TCCAGCCTAGAGAAAAACAGTTCAATTATGAGAAGTTTGGTGCTGGATATTATGTCGTTGCATGGGCTACTGCGTTTTTTAGGTTAATGGCCATGAAATTGAAGCCATGAATGATGAAGATTTAAGAGGTGTTGTTGATGAAATAGATATTTTTGCCCGCTCCAGTCCTGAACATAAATTACGCCTGGTCAAAGCCATGCAGGCCAATGGTCATGTGGTAGCCATGACGGGTGATGGTGTTAATGATGCACCGGCTTTAAAACGTGCTGATGTGGGTACTGCAATGGGTGAAAATGGTACAGAGGTAGAGGTAGCCAAAGAAGCGGCAGAAATGGTCTTAACAGATGATAATTTTTCTTCTATTGCTAATGCAGTGGAGGAAGGGCGTACAGTTTATGATAATCTCAAAAAAGCTATCTTGTTTATTCTACCCACTAATGGTGGTGAGGCACTGATTATTGTTGCCGCCATCTTGTTTGGCCGAATGCTGCCCATTACACCAGTACAAATTCTCTGGGTTAATATGATCACTGCAGTGACTCTGGCGTTGGCCCTGGCCCTGGCTTTTGAACCGGCAGAAAAAAATATTATGCAGCGTCAGCCGCGTAATTCACATGCTCCCATCCTTACCGGGATGTTTATCTGGCGCATTATCTATGTATCCTTAATCTTGCTGGTGGGGACATTCGGCTTGTTTCTGTGGGAACGTGATCAGGGTGTCAGTATTGAACTGGCTCGTACTGTGGCTGTGAATACATTAGTAATGTTTGAAATTTTCTATTTATTTAATTCTCGATATATTACTGCTAATGTACTCAATCCTAATGGCTTATTGGGAAATCCTTATGCTCTGGCAGCTATTGCATTGTTGGTGGTATTTCAGCTCATGTTTACTTATCTGAAACCCATGCAGATTTTATTTGGTACCACTGGTATCGATATAATGACCTGGCTGCGTATCACTGTGGTGGCATCCTCTGTCTTATTTTTGGTGGAGATAGAAAAGGCTGCTTTTCGATTTTTTGGAAAATATCAGTGACGCAATAAACAAGCCGTTTAATATCTAAATTAAACGGCCTTGAATTGCCTGAAAAACCGGAGACGTTTTATTTAACCCAGTTCACCAGGATAATCCGCAATCCCCGGGTTTTTGCTTACGCCTAATAACTTAGGATGATTGATCTTAGGTAAACGCAATATATTGTCTTTACTGCGTTGGCTGATAATATAATCATGTACTACATCCCACATTAAACGGCCTTCAGGTGTGCGGTTAACCGAGGCCCAGCCTGCTACTTTATAGGTTTCTTCGGGATCAATTAAATGACCATTATCAAGTCGTGCATCGGTAATTCGCTCATAAATTGGCTTATCAGGATCAATGGTGTAATCCAGACCACCGATACGTACCATGTCACCACCGGACTGCAGATAAGGATCAGGATCAAACAAGTTGTCGGCAACGCCTTCAAGAATGTTCATCAGATCCTTGCCTTTCATATCGGCAACATAGGTTTCACCATAGGTTATGGCGCATTGTGTCATGACATCTTCCATAGTGATCCAGTCACCTTTTAAGGTGGTGGTTCCCCAACGTACACCCGCTGACATAGATACGTCAGCCTTGTATTCATGTCTCAGAGCGTTACATAAGACCTGATCCCAGGTGCCCATAAAGTTACCACGACGATACAACAGGCGATCGGCAATGGCTAATTTTTCATTAAGGATTTCTTCATAGCTTTTGCCGACACGGGATTTATTGAAGAAATGCTTAGTGGCACGACTTTCAACAATCTTATCGTCATATTTTGTCTGGCGCATTTGTTTAATATAGGCCGCCATTTCTTTATCTGCAGGCAGCCAGTCAGTAATAATAGGCAGTATGTGATAATGCATGGCTTTGATTTTGCCTTTTTGGATATCAAAATCCATGACACCAATATATTTACCATTAGAACCGGCATTGGTGACCAGACAAGTGCCGCCTTCTACGTTTTTAACCTCTACCGGTTTAGGCATACCATCATGGGTATGGCCACCAAAAACAGCATTCAGTCCCGGAACGTTTTGTGCCATTTTAATGTCAACATCCATACCATTGTGAGAGAGCAGGACAATGGCATCGGGCTTTTCATCTTTGCGTATTTGAGCAACCAGCTCAATCATGTCATCTTCACGCAGGCCAAATGACCAGTCAGGGAAAAATTCCTGTGGATTGGCATTGGCGGTACGGGGAAAAGCCTGTCCAATAATACAAATACGTGCGCCATTGACCTCTTTGATCACATAAGGGCGAAAAGCATGGCCGGAATCTTCATCATAAAGACCACTGCCGTCAAAACGCTCGACCATGGCAGGGTATTCATCACTCATAAGAGCATCTTCTTTAACACGCACGTTCTGACCGATAAAATCACCCTTGAATAAAGCAACATTACTGAGTACTTCTTCTTCTCTATAGGTGAATTCCCAGTGACCAACCATTACATCCACACCCAAAATATTGGAGGCTTCCACCATATCAACACCACGAGTCCACAAGGCAGTACCAGAACCCTGCCAGAGATCACCACCGTCAATAGTCAGCGTATTTGTTTTGCCGCCAGCTTGTTGGCGAAGCCTATCTAATAGCGTTTTAATCTGAGCAAAGCCACCGGTTTTACCATAAATTTTAGCGACATTTTCAAAGTTCAGATAAGTGTAAGCATAGGCTTCAGGTGAATTGGGTTTAAGATCCATTTTTGCCAGTAGTTTGGTGCCAACCACATGAGGAGGGCGACCATAGGCATCACCTACACCCAGATTAACATTAGGTTCACGGAAGTAAACAGGATTTAATTGCCCGTGTACATCAGTAATGTGCAGAATACGCGCATTACCTTTCATTGGAATGCTGTAAAAATCTTTTGGTTTATTTTCACTGGATTTACTGACTGCATTGAGCGGAAAAAGTGCTGGAACGGTAGTCGCCGTACCAGCTATTCCCATTACTTTAACAAAATTACGTCTTGAAACTGCCATTATTAACCCTCTATTAAAAACTTTAACTATAATTGTGATGTATTATTTATAAAAATCAACTACATTAAAATGGACAAAAATAAGATAAACTATGGTGGTTTTCCATAATATCAATACTCGACAACGGAAGTCCTGTAATAGTTAGTGATATTAGCTGGAGTTTTTATTATTTTCTACCCAGAGTGAGTGCTTTACTCGTTTTTTATTTATTATCAATAAATCAATAAGGTCTTTTAGGTGTAAGGTTATGATTTTTAAAGGTATTTTTTTAATTTTTTTATGCTGCATTGGTTTGGGAGCCTCTGAACTATCAGCAAGTGAAAATAAAGAAATTATTTATATAGGCGTTTTGAGTCATCGTGGTGATGAAGTGACTCAAAAAATCTGGTCACCAACGGCTCAATACCTTACGGAAACCCTAAATTCTTATAAATTCATAATAAAACCACTGGATTTTGATGAAATTGATTCTGCTGTCAATAAAGAAAAAGTGGATTTTTTATTAGTAAACTCTGGCATTTACGTTGATTTAGAAGTACGTTTTCGAATTTCGCGCATTGTAACTTTAAATAATCGTATTGATGATATTCCATTAAATGTCTTTGGCGGAGTTATTTTTGCCCGTAAAGAACGTAATGATATCAATGATATCAGCAGTATCGCGGGTAAACGCTTTATGGCTGTAGATGAAACCTCTTTGGGCGGTTTTCAAATGGCCTGGCGCAAAATAAATAAAGAGGGCTTAAATCCCTATAAAGATTTTTTATCCACCTCTTTTGCCGGTACTCATGATGAAGTCGTGATGGCAGTAAAATATGGTCTGGCCGATGTTGGGACGGTGAGAACCGGAATTTTGGAAACTATGGCGCTAAAAGGTGATATCAATCTTGATGAGTTTAAAATTATTTTCCCTGTTAGTGATGATGGCTTTCCTTATCTCCACAGTACGTCACTTTATCCGGAATGGCCTTTCAGTAAATTATCACATACGTCTAATGATTTGGCTCAGAAAGTGGCACTGGCATTATTGAAAATGAGTAATATTCATGCCTTAGAATCCAGACATCAGGTTGCTGGCTGGACAATTCCTATAAGTTATCAATCAGTACATGAGCTTTTTAAAGAACTGAAATTATCCCCTTATGAACAATATGGTCGTTTTACATTACAGGATGCAATTCAACGCTATTGGAAGGGGATTACTATGATTTTATTTTTTGTGTTGATGATGACCATTATGAGCACCTGGATTGCACGCCTGAACAATCAATTAAAAAAATCAAAAATTTCTTTAGAACATCAGCATGATTTAATACTTAATTCCGTTTGTGATGGTATATATGGTGTGGATATAAATGGTAATTGTATCTTTATGAATCGTTCTATGCGTTTGAATACTGGTTGGGAGATTGAAGATTTTCAAAGTGGTAATCAGCATGATTTATTGCATCATACTCGTGAAGACGGCTCCAAACATAAGAAAGAAGAATGCCCTGTTTATCTGACCTTTACGGATAATCAACAACGCTATATAGATGATGATATTTTTTGGAAAAAAGATGGTACAAGCTTTCCTGTTGAGTACAGTAGTACCCCCATGATTGATCATAAGGGCTTTGCAATAGGCAGTGTAGTGGTTTTCAGGGATATTAGTGAACGTAAGCGGGCAGATGAAGAAAAACGACGGCATCAAACAGAAATTACTCATATGGCCCGTCTCAATACCATGGGTGAAATGGCATCGGGTATTGCTCATGAGTTAAATCAACCATTAACTGCGATAGCAACCAACTCGTTTGCTTGTATTCAACTATTGGAATCCGGTGAGATAAAAAAAGACAAATTAATGGATATTTTAGACACCATTGGTTTGCAGGCTCAACACTCGGGGGAAATTATTAAGCAGTTACGTCAATTTGTGCGTAAAGAGCAGCCAGAACGCTCTATTATTAATATTAATGATTCTGTTAAGGATGTGCTTATATTTGTTGATTCAGAAGCACGCAAAGCAAATGTTAAAATTATTTGCAATATGGATAAAAGTATTCCTAAGGTACTTGCCCAACCTATTCAAATAGAACAAGTTTTATTGAATTTATTAAAAAATTCTATTGAAGCACTACAAGCTGTCGATAAAGAAAATAGAAAATTACTGATAACGACAGAAGTTGCTGGTGATAATGCAGTAATTGTTTCCGTTGAAGATAATGGCCCGGGAATTAAAAAAGAAGTTAAGGAAGGCCTGTTTGACCCCTTTGTTACCAGCAAAAATAACGGCCTGGGCCTGGGCTTGGGCTTGGGCTTGTCTATCAGTCAGGGTATCATAGAGGCACATCACGGAAAACTGTATCTGCACTCTGGTGAAAAGAGTGGTAAAAGTGGTACAGTATTCCGTTTTGCTCTGCCTGTGGTCAGTAAAGTTGATGAGATGGATAAAACTGTCTCTGCAAAAAATTTAGTGAGGTAAATGAATAATTATGAATGATGTACCCAGTGTTTTTATTGTAGATGATGATAAACAGGTTCGCAGTGCCTTGACTTTGCTTATGGAGTCAGTTGGACTCAAGGCAGAAAGTTTTGCATCAGCTCATGATTATTTAGAACAGTTTGATGCTGCAAAGCCCGGCTGTCTTATTCTTGATGTGCGCATGCCGGGAATTAGCGGGCTTGATTTGCAGGCCAGGTTAAGTGCAGAAGTCATTCATCCGCCGATTATTATCATTACCGGTCATGGTGATGTGCCTATGGCGGTTAGAGCAGTGACTGCGGGAGCGGTTGATTTTATTGAAAAGCCATTTAATAATCAGTCGATGTTAGATAATGTACACCGGGCGATTGAATTAGATGCGAAACAGCGTGGTGAATCATCTCGACTACAAGATGTTGAACAGCGCTACAATGAACTCACACCAAGAGAAAAAGAAGTATTACAGTTCGTTATTGATGGTAAACGTAATAAAATAATTGCTTCGGAAATGCATATCAGTCAATCAACGGTGGAAGCTCATCGTTCAAAAGTAATGGATAAAATGTTGGCTAAAACGCTATCGGATCTGATGCGTATGGCTCTTTTACTCAAACTAATTTCATAATAAATAAATTCTCTTTGTCTATCGCTTGAAGCCCTTCTGGGCGGTAAGCGGATAAACTTATTTTTAATTTTTGTGGTGAGTGTTAAGGAAAACCCCCACATGAATTGTCATATCTTCCAATTTTCCTTTTTTAGAAAATTGCCATAATATGTTTTTAGCTTGCATAACTTACCCCAGATGCTCCTTAGTTTGTAAAGTTGTGCAGGTCATTTTTAACCACATTTGCCATAAATAACAGCGCTATAATTAATAATATAAGCTGAATAATAATAAGGCATTAACCTCCAAACTGAAATAAACCTCAGGAGAATAGAATGAATAAAAAAAGCAAAGGGTTGCTAAGTATAGCAAGTGCTCTGCTGATCGGTGTTTCACTATCCAGCTCTGCTGTATTAGCAGCAGAATCAGGCAGCAACGCAAGCAGCAACATTGAAGAGGGTAAAAAACTGTCATTTTCACGTCCAAAAGGTAATTGCCTGGCCTGTCATATGATTAAAGACGGTGCCAGCCCGGGCAATATTGCACCACCATTGATTGTCATGAAAGCTCGTTTCCCAGATAAAAAAGTCTTGAAAGATCAAATATGGGATGCTTCGAAAAGAAATCCAGATACATCAATGCCTTTATTTGGTCGTTATGAAATTCTGACTGAAGCTGAATTAGATAAAGTCGTCGATTATATCTATTCACTATAACCACTTATTTTAATGATTTTTATGAACAACGATGGTCAATAAATAATGAATAAATTAATACTAAAATTAATTCTAACGGGATTGCTCTGTACTGCAATTAGCAGTGCTTATGCCAGTCCAGAGAAAGATCGAGAAGCACTAATAAAATATGTCGAAGTACGTTTTCCTGGCATTGCATTAGAAGAATTTGCTAATGGTGCTTATGCCTATGATACTGTGGGTAGAGAAAGCTGGGAAGCCATTGAAGAATTTCCTCCCTATGAAATTGCCGTAGATGATGGCCAGGAAATGTGGGAGCAGCCCTTTGCCAATGGTAAAAGCTATAAAGATTGTTTTGCTGACGGGCCTGTAATTGCACAAAACTACCCTCATTGGGATAAAAAGCAGGGCATGGTCATTACTTTAGCGCTGGCTTTGAATCAATGTCGAAAAGCTAATGGTGAAAAGCCGTTAAAATATAAAAAAGGCAGTATTAACAATATGTTATCCTATATCTCATTTGCGTCTCGTGGTAAAAAAACAAATGTAGTAATACCCGAAGCTGATGCCGGTGCTATGGCTGCTTATGAAGATGGAAAAAAATTCTTTTATACTCGCAGAGGACAATTAAACTTTTCATGTGCCACTTGTCATGTGCAAAATGCAGGTAATAAAATTCGTTCAGAGACTTTAAGTGCTGCTTTAGGACATACCACTCACTTTCCTGTTTATCGTTCTAAATGGGGGGCAGTCGGTACTTTACATCGTCGTTTTACTGGTTGTAATAAGCAAGTTCGTGCTAAGCCGTTTAAAGCACAAGGTGAAGAGTATCGTAATCTGGAATATTTTTTGACTTATATGAGCAATGGTCTGGAACTTAATGGCCCTGGTGCTCGTAAATAAAAAGCATTTGTGAACAATAAAAAATATTTTAGGAGAATACTATGAAAATAACGAGCATAATCTTGCTAAGTGCTACTTTACTGGTGAGCAGTACTGTAAGCGCTGCTGATAAGAATACGGCAGATTCTAAAGAAGTTACTGAAGTCAAAGCAGCCATTGCTAAAGCTGAAACATCACGTAAACATGCCGCATCTGTTAAGGGTGAGTGGCGTGATACCGGTAAAATTATCAAACAGGCAAAAGCTGCATTAGCATCTGGAGAATTTGATAAAGCTACTAAGTTAGCGCGTAAAGCGGAACGACAGGGTAGTTATGGCTATGAACAGGCTGTTTCTCAAAAGACTCAAAAGAACTTAACAACGCCTCCTTATCTCAATAGAGACAGTGTCTTAGGCTCTGTTGTCACGGGTGATGGGTATATTACCCCGAAATTAAAAATTATTGATGTGAAGCATAATGGCAAAGCGGTTGCTATTACTCGCGAAACAAACAAAAATGCAACAATTCCTAAGACTTTTTCTCACACTGCCAGAGCCTGTCCTCCTTTTTGTGTGCAGCCAATCACCGTTGCAGAAAATGTAGGTACTATTGGTGAATTAGAAGTATTGCATTATCTTCAGCGTATGAGCCGTGATGACAGAAATGTGGTAATTGTTGATTCTCGTACACCTGAATGGGTACAACAGGGTACTATTCCTGGTTCTGTCAGTATCCCCTGGAACAAGATCAGCCTTGATTCACAAGGTGAATTTGCAGTAGAGTCGGAAACAGAAATTCTGGATGATATTCTGAGTCATGACTTTGGTGTACAAATAGTCAAAGGTGAGCGTGATTTCCGTAATGCTAAAACTCTGGTGATGTTCTGTAATGGTAGTTGGTGTCCACAATCTTCAACCAATATTAAAACATTGTTAAATCTGGGCTATCCTGCTTATAAACTTAAGTGGTATCGTGGTGGTATGCAGTCATGGGTGAGCCTTGGTCTGACAACAGTTAAGCCATAGTTTATATCAGTTATATGACCTTTCCTTAAGTCTCATAGGTGAAGAACAGGTGCCAAGCCTGCTTCACTTCAGGTATAATCAATGGCTTTGAAGCATTGAATTATACCTGACATGAGCAAACTCGATAACACCTTTGGTCAGCAGACCGTCTCCCAACAGCAACGTGAAGAAAAAATTCGCCGCGTTTTTAAACTGGTTGCTCCCCGATATGATTTAATGAATGATTTTATGAGTTTTGGAACTCATCGGATCTGGAAACGTTTTTTTGTTAATTTTATCAACTTTAAATCGACAGATATTATTGTTGATTTAGCCGGTGGTACTGGTGATATTGCTCGAAAATTGGTGAATAAAGGTGCCAATGTCATTGTTGTTGATCCCAGTGTTGAAATGATGCGTGCAGGTGTGCAGTCAAACCCATTGCAAGTGGTTAATGTGGCTGCTATCGGTGAAACAATGCCATTAACTTAAGGATTCAACCCACTCTTTTGTAAGCCATATTGTACTTGGGTCTATTCCAGCGATTTCGTTTGTCTACTCTTA
>JAHXIM010000263.1 GCA_025655635.1 gamma proteobacterium symbiont of Lucinoma myriamae
ATTTGATCAGGAACAATAAAATTACAATTAATGTTGTACGATAATCTATCGATTCATGATGATTATCTTTTTTCAGGATCGACTAATTAGCGTTAAGCATTAAGAGTTTTTAATATATGGTGAATGGCTGAAGTGAGTTTACTAAGATCACTTTTTTCTATTATGTAGGGCGGCATAATATAGACCAGTTTATTAAAGGGTCTGATCCAGACACCCTGGGCAACAAAGTCAGCCTGCATGGTTTTCATATCAACGCTTTCATGTAACTCAACGATACCGATAGCACCTTTTACACGCACATCTTTCACCATAGAGTATTCCTGACAAGGTGATAACTCAGTTTTTAATTGAGCTTCTATTTTCTCTATTCGACATTTCCATGGTGAGGCTAATAATAAATCAATACTGGCATTAGCTATCTGACAGGCTAGTGGATTAGCCATAAAAGTTGGGCCATGCATCAAAACACCAGAGCCGTCGGCACTGATCCCCTGCACCACTTTAGCACTGGTTATAGTTGCTGCTAAAGTCATATAGCCGCCGGTTAATGCTTTGCCCACACAGAGAATATCAGGCACGATATCTGCCTGTTCATAGGCAAACATTGTGCCTGTTCGTGCAAATCCTGTGGCAATCTCATCAAGAATCAGCAGCACACCATATTTATCACATAGTAATCTCAGCTGCTGCAGGTATTCAGGGCAATACATACGCATGCCGCCAGCCCCTTGCACAATAGGCTCAATAATCACTGCGGCAATTTCTGACTGGTGCTGATGCAATTGTTTTTCTAATGCATCGATATTGCTCGTACCATCAGCAAAACATTCCGGCTGAGGTGCAAAAAACTGTTCAGGAAGAACTCCCTGAAACATAGTATGCATACCATTAACAGGATCACAAACAGACATGCAGCCCAAAGTGTCACCATGATAGCCATTACGTACCGTTAATAACTTTTGCTTGCTTTGCTGCCCTTGAGCATACCAATATTGAATTGCCATTTTAATGGCGACTTCAACGGCAACTGAGCCGGAGTCAGCAAAAAAGACATACTGTAATGGCTCAGCTGTTAAATCAAGCAGTTTTTTTGCCAGCGTCACTGCTGGGAGATGCGTCAGGCCGCCAAACATAATATGCGACATTGACTGAATTTGCTGTTCAAGGGCAGCATTTAATACCGGGTGATTATAACCATGAATGGCCGCCCACCAGGATGACATGCCGTCAATTAATTCACGACCATCTGCCAACTTTATACGCACCCCCTGTGCAGACTCAACAGGGTAACATGGCAGCGGATCAGTCATGCTGGTATAAGGATGCCAGAGATGATTTTTATCGTAATCAAGCCAGTCAGATGTGTTTTTAAAAGGCATATTGCTTACTGGAGTTTATAAAAAAATTAAGGATTATAATAAATAGTTGTTCTTACAAAACAAGGGTTCCAAAATAGAGAACATTTTTCATTTACTATTCGCACCAGAATCTATCATTCATTATTAGACTCATATTGGCATAAAATCACCAAATAATAAATGATAGATTCTGATGCTCCGTGCATACCAATCAGGAACAGTAATTTAGTTCGAAAAAAGTTCGGCCAGTTTTTCACCCGGCTGCTCTGCCCGCATGAAAGATTCGCCCACTAAAAATGCATTGACCTGATGTTTTTTCATTAAGGCCACATCTTCGGGTAAATGAATAGCACTTTCTGTTACCACAATTCGATCATCAGGGATCATATCCAATAGCTCAATAGTGGTATTGAGTGTGGTTTCAAAAGTCCTTAAATTACGATTATTAATACCCATCAAACGAGTCGGTAGTTTTAATGCTCTTTCCAATTCTTCCTGATCATGCACTTCAACCAGGACATCCAGTTTAAGCTCATGGGCTAATGCCGCAAACTCACTCAATTGAGTATCGTTCAAACAGGCAACAATTAATAAAATAGCATCTGCACCAATTAAACGCGCTTCATAGATCTGATAGGGATCAATTACAAAATCTTTGCGTAACACGGGCAATTGACAGGCATTACGTGCCTGCTGTAAATAGGCATCACTACCCTGAAAAAAATCAATATCCGTTAATACAGACAGACAAGCCGCTCCTCCCTGTTCATAGGATTGAGCAATCTCAGCAGGGATGAAATTTTCTCGTATCAGCCCTTTACTCGGTGAGGCTTTTTTTATTTCAGCAATAACAGCAGACTGACCTGAGCTGATTTTATTTTCTATGGACTTTACAAAGCCTCTTACCTCAAACGCCTCGTTATTATTTCTATCAGCCAGCTCATCAATAACCGCTTGTAAAGGTTTAGCTGCACAAAGGGCATCAACCTCTTCATGTTTACGATTCAGAATTTTTACTAAAATATCAGGTGGATTTGCTTTATTCATATTTTTCAAACACTAATTTATGTAATTGACTGTTTTTAACAGGCAAATGATTTCGTCAGCTTAACCAGTTGTGCTAATTTTTCTTTTGCTGCTCCGGATGAAATAGCCTGTCTTGCTTTTTCAACACCTTCTTCAAGTGTCTGACTCAGACCGGCACAATAAATTGCCGCTCCAGAATTAAGCGTCACAATATCTCTGGCAGCACCGGCTTTATCATTTAAAACACTCATCACCATTGTTAACGATTCTTCTGCACTATTCACAGTGATGTCTTCAATACTGCTGCGAGTCATAGCAAATTGTTCTGGTGTAATAGTATAGTGTGATATTTCACCCTTGTTTAACTCACAGACAAAGGTTTCATCTGCCATACTGATTTCATCCATACCATCAGCAGAGTGGACTACCATAACATGCTCACTGCCTAAATTTTGCAGCACTTTTGCTAATGGTTCAAGCCATTGTTTAGCAAACACACCCAGTAATTGATTCGGTGCACTGGCGGGATTAGTCAAAGGTCCTAATAAGTTAAATAGGGTTCTAATAGCCATCTCTTTACGAGGACCAATAGCATGCTTCATGGCACTATGGTGCAGGGGAGCAAACATAAAACCAACACCGAGCTCCTTAATGCATTGTTCAACATGCGCAGAACTGATATTTAAGTTAATGCCCGCCGCTTCAAGAATGTCAGCACTACCTGAAGTGCTGCTCACCGAACGATTACCATGTTTAGCAACCGTAGCACCCGCTGCGGCAGCAACAAAACAGGATGTGGTAGAAACATTAAAGGTTTGCAGACCATCACCACCTGTGCCGACGATATCAATAATATGCTGACCATCTACATGAACCGGCATGACTAACTCACGCATCACACTGGCTGAAGCTGTTAGCTCATCAACAGTTTCACCTTTCATGCGCAAAGCAACCAGCAAGGCAGCAATTTGCGCTGATGTTGTTTCACCCGTCATGATCTGGCGCATGATATTTTCCATATCAAGAATATTAATATCCTGACCTTCTACTGCCTGTGCAATAGCTTTTTTAATATCCACGTTTTAATTCCTCAGGTATTTTTTATTTACAGTAAGCTAAATAAGTGTCCAACAAGTGATCATTCTTCATCTACTATTCGCATCAGAACCTGTCATTTATTATTGGGCTCATATTGGCATAAAATCACCAAATAATAAATGACAGGTTCTGATGCTCTGTGTATAACATTTAGGAGCAGTTATTTAGAAATATCTGCTGAAAAGTGACTTGATATTTAGCATTTCATATTTAGCTTTTCATATTTAAGAATGTCTGCAGCATTTGATGTCCATACTGACTCAGAATTGATTCCGGGTGAAATTGAACACCTTCAATCGCCAGTTCTTTATGTCTGACACCCATAATCTCATCCATATTACCCTGTTCATCTTCGGTCCATGCGGTCATTTCCAGACACTCCGGCAGGCTTTCTTTTTCAATCACTAATGAATGATAACGAGTCGCTTCAAAGGGACATTCCAAACCATGAAAAACCCCCTTATTATTGTGATGCATCATCGATGTTTTGCCATGCATAATTTGTCTGGCATGAATAATTTTACCGCCAAAAGCCTGACCAATACTCTGATGTCCCAGACAAACGCCTAAAATAGGTACTTTACCGGCAAAATGATGAATGGCATCAATGGAAATACCCGCTTCATTGGGCGTACAGGGACCGGGTGATATCATCAAATGATCCGGTGCCATTTTTTCAATTTCTGTCACGGTAATTTCATCATTACGAAATACTTTAACATCAGCCTTTAATTCACCCAGATATTGCACCAGGTTATAGGTAAAAGAGTCATAGTTGTCGATCATGATCAGCATATTATTTCTCCTCTACACATTGGCTGTCAGCACTTGAATCCAGACCACATTCCGCCATGGCCACTGCACGAAAGACGCCGCGCCCCTTATTCATTGTTTCATCCCATTCATTTCGTGGAACAGAATCAGCAACGATACCTGCACCGGCTTGAATATGTAATTGCTTATCTTTAATCACTGCAGTACGTATAGCAATCGCAGTGTCCATATTACCTGACCATGAGATATAGCCAATTGCACCGGAATAGATACCACGCTTTACGGGCTCTAATTCATCAATAATTTCCATAGCACGAATTTTGGGTGCGCCGCTCACAGTCCCTGCCGGAAATGTGGCTTTTAAGGCATCCATGGTGCTCATTTTTTTATTCAGCTCACCTTCAACATTAGACACGATATGCATCACATGAGAATAACGTTCGACAATCATTTTATCCGTGAGTTTAACCGTACCTATCTCAGAGACACGTCCGGCATCATTACGTCCTAAATCAATCAACATCAAATGTTCAGCAAGCTCTTTAGGATCGGATAACAAGTCTTCTTCAAGCTGTCGATCCTGTTCATCAGTCTGCCCTCTTGGACGAGTACCGGCAATAGGACGAACAGTAATTTTGCCATCTTCAACTCGGGTTAAAATTTCCGGTGATGAGCCGACTATATGGAAGTCACCTAAATCTAGAAAGTACATATAAGGAGATGGATTAAGACTACGTAAGGCTCGATAAAGATCCAGAGGCGGCGCATTAAATGGTATCGACAGGCGTTGTGAAATCACCACCTGCATGGCATCACCTTCAACGATATAATCTTTAATACGAGCAACGGCTTTTTCAAAACCAGCCTGAGTAAAACCAGAAACAAAGTCTTCTTCTTTTACTTTGGTTACTTCAGTATGAGCTTTATAGGCTGTATCTGATTGACGTAATCGAGTCGCTAGTTCTTGTAAGCGTCCCGTGGCTGACTGCCATGCCTGTTCAACATCTTCAGTATTATTGTCATTACCATCAAGATGAGCATGGACGATGAGATATAACTTACCGCTGAGATTATCAAAAACCAGCACTTCTTCTGATACCATCAACAAAATATCCGGAGTGCCCAGAGGATCATCTTTAGTGGTATTTTTTAACCGGGGTTCAATATAGCCTATGGTTTCGTAACCAAAATAACCCACTAACCCTCCGGTAAAACGAGGCAAATTAGACTGCTCAGCCAGATGCTCAGGGATATTATAGCGCTGCTGATATTCTTCAATCCAGGTCAAAGGATCGCTATGAGTTAACTCTTCGAGCAGTTGACCGTCATCAATAACCTGAATACGTACATTATCAACTTTGATAATGGTTTGACAAGGCAGGCCAATGATCGAATAACGTCCCCATTTTTCACCGCCATGCACAGACTCTAATAAATAAGAATAGGGGCCTTCGGCAAGTTTTAAATAGGCACTAAGAGGAGTGTCCAGATCGGCAAGAATTTCATGAACAACCGGGATTCGGTTATAGCCTTCACTGGCAAGTTTAAAAAATTGTTCTTTGGTGACAATTGACATGGTCATTACTCAATAAATAACAAATGAATCTGGTTTTGTAAAAATAGGCTAACTAGGAGCTTGTCCGAGAATAGAAAAAATATTTTATTTCCCGCGTACTATCTAGCGCCACCATCGTTCTTTCATTTGTTTTTTATTAAATAATTGCACTTTTTTTCACTTTTTCTAGACTAATTTTTAAAATATGTTCTTTATTTTATAGCAGTGTTTTTAACTCAGCCATAGAGTCAATCACAACATCAGGATTCGACTCATGAATATCCACGCCATGATTATAACCATAAGACATGCAGATAATTTGAAAACCCGCTGCACGAGCAGCTTTAACATCACTGATTGAATCACCCAGCATCAGAGATTCTTCAGGTGATACATCGAGTACTTCTGCTGAATGGAGTAATGGCATTGGATCAGGTTTTTTCTTCTCCAGTGTATCGCCACTGACAATCGACTCAAAATAGTCAAATAAGCCCAGATCTTTTAATAAGGGATGGGTAAATGCTGCCGCTTTATTGGTCACACAGCCTAATTTATAACCGGCATCGCGCAGGTAATCAATACCTTCTTTAACACCAGGATAAAGACTGCTGCGCTTTGACGTATTGTCTTTATAGAGATCCATAAAAATAGGATAAGCCTTGTCAAACAGAGCCTCATCGGGTTCTCCGTTTAATTGGCCAATAAGAGCACGACGTACCAGACGTTCAACACCATTACCGACCCAATGACGCACTTCTGCTTCACCATGAGGAGCCATATCAATGGCTTTCAGCATTTCATCAACACAATAAGCAAGATCCGGAACGCTGTCGACCAGTGTTCCATCGACATCAATAAGTACCATTTTTGGCTTTTTAATCATACTTCAATTATCTCTTTGTAATTTTTTCCACTAGTGTCTATCCATAAAAAGGCGAATAAATTCGCCTAAAAACAGCTATTAACGGATAATCACTAATTCTAATTATTTACCCACTTTAGCAAGTTCAGAACGCATTTCATCGATGGTTACTTTGTAATCATCAGTATTGAAAATTGCAGAGCCTGCAACAAACATATCCGCACCTGCTTCAGCGATTTCTGCAATATTATTGATTTTAACACCGCCGTCAATTTCTAAACGAATGTCATAACCACTTTCATCAATCATTTTACGTGCTTCACGTAATTTATTCAGAGTCTCAGGAATAAAGCTTTGACCACCAAAACCAGGATTAACAGACATCAACAGAATTACATCCACTTTATCCATAACATGCTTTAAAATAGACAATGGTGTTGCCGGATTGAAAACGAGACCTGATTTACAGCCTGATTCACGGATTAATGATAAGCTGCGATCAACGTGCTCTGATGCTTCAGGGTGGAAAGTAATATAACTTGCACCCGCTTTAGCAAATTCAGGAATAATAACATCAACAGGCTTGACCATTAAATGAACATCAATTTCCTGTGTAATGCCGTGATTTCTTAGTGCTTCACAAATCAATGGCCCAATGGTCAAAACGGGTACATAGTGGTTGTCCATTACGTCAAAGTGAATGACATCAGCACCGCTGGCCAGGACGTTAACACACTCTTCACCCAAACGAGCGAAATCAGCAGATAAAATAGATGGTGCAATTAAAGATTTTGCCATGACAAATCCCCATAAAATTATTAAACTAGTATGTAAAAAACTCTACATCGAAAAATATAAAGGCACATTTTAAACGATAATTATGAATATTTCAGCATTTAATCACCTCAGTAGGCGTCAAATTCAGTTTAATACTTTATTTTCCTGTCTTATTTTTCTTATTTCCATTAACACATCTGCAATGAATACTGCCAGTGAACTGCGCTGGGCTGAACAATTACGTGATAATATTGTTATCGGCGAAGCCATTGATCTTCCTCTTTCAGTATCTCAAAGTGCACCGGATTCAAGCGGTACTAAAAATAGCAATACCTTTTTCAGCATCTATACACCCCATACCACTGCTAAATCCAGGGGTGCCATTGTGCTGATGCATGGTACGGGAGCACATCCTGACTGGAATGATATTATTCACCCGTTACGGGTTGAATTGCCTGATAAAGGCTGGGCAACACTGTCAATTCAATTACCATTAGTTTTTCCCCCCTCAGAGAATAAACAGGAAAAAGATGTACAAAGCCGCATCCAGGTGATTGAATCCTCCGTACCTAGAATCGATGCAGCCGTTAATTTCCTCAGAGCGAAAGGATATAACTACATTAGCATCATTTCTCACAGTTTCGGTACTCTAATGAGCTTAAATTATCTGCAGCACAAGGTTGATAAAGTGACGCCGGAAGGCACTCTGGTGATTAACTCTGCAGTAATAATCGGAACGCCATCTTCAGGAACATCGGCACCGCTTAATAGTCCAATAATGATTGAAAAAATAAAAATACCTCTGCTTGATCTCTATGGCAGTGAAGATCTTGATTCTGTCATGCGCTCAGCTAAAGCGCGCAAAACAGCTGCCAGAAAAATACCCTATAAACAATTTCGACAAGTACAAACCATCGGCGCTAATCATTTTTATCGGGGATTGGATGAAGAATTAGTGGTTTATATTACTAATTGGCTAAATAAAACTCACAACACATCTATTAATCAATAATACACAACAATAAATATCACTATTGAGAATGAATGGTATATTATTGACTCGATAGTAAGCTCCTTTTTATTTAATTCAGGATTTTTTATGACCTACTCTTTAGCTTTCACACTGCATTTAATCGCCGCTGTTATCTGGGTTGGAGGTATGTTTTTTGCCCATATGGTATTAAGGCCTTCTGCTGTTGAAAAATTAGAGCCGCCTTTGCGTTTACCACTTTGGGGGCTGTTTTTGGACGTTTTTTCTTTTGGGTATGGATCGCAGTCGCCACAATTCTTATCTCCGGATATTGGATGATTTTTGATGTGTTTGGCGGCCTGTTTGGATTAAAAGAACTTTATATTGAAATAATGCATCTCATTGGACTCATTATGAGCGGTATTTATGCCTATATATTCTTTATCCCCTATCAACAATTAAAGACAGCAGTTACCAATAAAGAATATCCCACTGGCGGTGCCCTTATGAACAAAATACGTCTAATTAGTCACCACAAACTTAATATTAGGCATGATAACCATTATTGTTGCCAGTGGCGGGAAATATATTAACCTGTAGTACCCACTTATAAAATGAAACTGAGTAGCAAATTAAGCATCATTATTAAAGTTTTCCAGGACAATGAAAGCCATTCATGAAGACGAGCAAGGACATTATATCGAGTCGTTTGATCCTATAAAAATCAGTTGAAAATGGTCTATAATCATAACCCATTGAAATTATAGTGAAATAT
>JAHXIM010000081.1 GCA_025655635.1 gamma proteobacterium symbiont of Lucinoma myriamae
GACTAATCGAATTAATAGTCTGGTTGCTTCTTCAATAACCGTTGACGGAAAAAAATATAAGCTAACCACCTCACTGGGTATCACTGTGTTTCCTTTTGATGATGCGGATGCTGAAATGCTTTTAAGACATGCTGACCAAGCAATGTATAAAGCCAAAGAAAATGGTAAAAATCAATGCCACTTATTTGATGTTGAAAAAGACCAGCAGGCTCAGACCCGTCGTGAACTTTTACAACAGCTCTCGATAGCGCTCAAAAATAATGAGTTACTATTATATTATCAACCAAAAGTGAATATGCGTACGGGAAAAATTATTGGCGCAGAAGCACTTATACGCTGGCAGCATCCAGAAGACGGATTAATTGGCCCAGGTCAATTTCTACCTCATGTTGAATACCATGATCTGATTATTGAAATTGGTGAATGGGTCATACGCAAAGCATTAACACAGTTGAGTTACTGGATAAGTAAAGGTTTAGAACTGACCGTGAGTGTTAATATTGCCACCCGTCAAATTTTAAAACGTGACTTTGTTTCTTCATTGAAAGAAATCATTAATGATTTCCCCGAGGTACCTTTAGAGCTTTTAGAATTAGAAATACTCGAGTCTGCGGCATTAGAAAACACTGAACATGTTGCTGAAGTCATTGAGCAGTGTCGAAATATGGGGATTCACTTCGCCCTCGATGATTTCGGGACGGGATATGCCTCTCTCTCTTATTTAAGAGATATTCCTGCCGATGTGCTTAAGATCGATCAATCTTTTGTTTTTAATCTTTTAGAAAAAAGAAAAGATCTGGCACTGATTGAAGGTATTATCGGCTTAGCCGTCGCATTTCAACGAACGGTTATTGCCGAAGGCATAGAAAAAACAGAACAAGGTGTTTTGTTGATGCGTTTAGGATGTGATTTAGGTCAGGGATTTGGTATCGCAAAACCAATGCCTGCTGAAAATATCATTTTATGGGTAAATACTTTCCAGCCCGATCCACAATGGTCTTTATGGGCTGATACAAGCTGGGAAATAAGTGATTTCCCCTTATTAGTTGCCCAGCATGATCATATCAACTGGGTAAAGAATATACTGATGTATATAGAAGGTAAAACAAACAGTTTAAATCGTACAATACTTATTGATCATCATGAATGTCGCTTTGGTCATTGGTATTATGAATACGGAATGCAGCGCTATAAGCACATTGAGAATTTTTTTGATATCGAGCCAATACATATTCTTGTTCATCAATTAGGTCATGAAATTGTCGAATTATGTGATGAAGGAGAATTAGTTCAAGCAAGAGAAAAAGCAGCAAAGCTGCTCCAGTTAAAAGACCAGATTCTTGAAAAGCTTGCAGTATTACAAAGAAAGGTTGTTGCATCCCAATAAGCTGAGAGTCAACATTATTTTAATCATTGTCAACAATATGCTTCGTATTAAATCAGAGAATCGCTTTATCCAAAACGCTTTCAAGACTTATGAGTATTACTTTTATAGCTTTTTGGCTTTGACCATTTGCCGGGCGACTTTAATCGCATAGTCTAAACTGCCGGTACTGGCTAGTCCTGTGCCGGCAAGATCCAGAGCCGTACCATGATCCACAGAGGTACGAATGATGGGTAGTCCCAGAGTGACATTGACTGCTTTGCCAAAGCCCTGATATTTGAGTATGGGTAAGCCCTGATCATGATACATGGCTAATACGGAATCAGCTTGTGCAAGATTTCTTTTTGAAAAAAGAGTATCCGCAGGTAAAGGGCCGCTCAGATTGAATCCTTCTGCTTTAAGCTGCTCTATTAAGGGGATGATAATATCCAGTTCTTCCATCCCCAGATGGCCGTCTTCACCAGCATGAGGGTTAAGACCGCAGACCAGAATGTGCGGAGAATGTAAACCATATTTTGTTTTTAAATCATGGTCTAAAATAGTGAGTACTTGTCTAAGAGAGTCTGTAGTAATGGCCTGGGCAACGTCTTTTAAAGGAAGATGAGTGGTGGCCAGAGCCACTCTCATTTCATCAGTTGCCAGCATCATGACCACCTTAGAAGTGGAGGTCTTTTCTGCCAGATATTCGGTATGTCCGGTAAATGGGAAGCCTGCCTCATTAATGATACCTTTATGAATAGGGCCTGTTACCAGTGCATCAAAGGTATTATTGAGGCAGCCTTGAACGGCCATATCAAGTGTTTTTAGAATATACGGAGCATTATTTACATTGAGTAAACCGGCAACTGCCTTTTCCGGGAGTGATACTGGTATATAGAAAAGAGTGCCTGAGCCGGAAGTTTTTTGAACTTGTTTATCAAACTGTATAAGGTTTATGGACTTACCCAGAAGTCTGGCACGTTCATCGAGCATATCCGGATCAGCCAGTAATACCAACTGAAAGTCATGCGGCTGCTGCGCATACTCAATGCATAAATCCGGGCCAATACCAGCAGGTTCACCCGGAGTAATGGCTAATGTATCTAATTTATTCAATGCGTGAAGCCTTAACTATTGTTCAGACGAATCTCAACAAAGGCTTCATCACGAATTTTACGATAAAAGGCATCTGTCTGCTCTGTCACTTTACGATTTGTCAGTACTTTGCGAGCTTTTTCTTTAAGGAGTTCATCAGCATCATCATGAGCACGACGTCCTAACACTTCAATGATGTGGTAACCAAAGTTTGTTTGAATGACTTCACTGAGCTCGCCTATTTGTAATGGCTCCATCGCTTTTTCAAATTCGGGAACCATAGTACCAGGTTTAAACCACCCTAAATTACCACCCCGTGTTGCTGAAGAAGTATCTTCAGAGTAAGCCTTTGCCATAGTACCAAAATCTTCGCCATTAATTATACGTTTACGAATTTGATTTAGGCGCTCTATTACTTGCTCATTATCATTGATGATACTGGGTTTAATGAGAATATGGCGTGCGTGAGTTTGGGTAATAATATGAGATTGAGCACCTTGTATTTCGACGATGGTAATAATGTGAAAACCGCTTGGGCTGCGAATAGGATCTGATATATCTCCAGCACCCATAGTACGGACACTATCAGAAAATAGTGTTGGAATTTCACCTGTATTACGCCACCCTAAGTCACCTCCTTCTAGAGCATTTTGCCCATCAGAAACAGCCAGAGCAACAGATGAGAAATCCTTACCTGTTTTGAGTTCTTTAACAATTTCAGTGGCTTTTACCCTGGCTTTCTTAATGACGGCAGGCGATGCGGCTTCTGGTGTGGCGACTAAAATATGTTTTAGATGATAGGATTGTTCCATACCACCTTGTTTATTGACATTGAAGAGAAAGTTTTCAATTTCCTGATCAGATATAGTCACTTTATTGACGACATTGCGTTGTATTAATCGCTTTAGAATAATTTGTTTTTTTACTTCATCACGAAACTGTCGAAAATCAACGCCCTGATTAGCCAGGGTTTCCCGGAACTGGCTCAGAGACAAACCATTTTGTGCTGCGATGCCATTAATAGCACGGCTCAATGTTGTGTCGTCAACTTTGATGCCGGTGCGCTTGGCCAGATCTAGCTGTATTCGTTCCAGAATCATACGATCGAGGACTTGTTTACCTAGTACATTTGCGGGAGGCAGCTTGGCTTGTTTTTTCTTCAGAGTTTGAATGACTGAGCGAAATTCAGTCTTGAGCTCAAGTTGGGTAATGACATCTTCATTAACAATCGCAACAATGCTGTCAAGAGTGCTAATCTCTTCAGCCTGTGCGCTGAGAAAGCTTAAAATTAATAATAAAGCAAAGATATTGCTAAAAAAATGACTTTTGTTGGGTGCTTTACTTACTTGTCTTACATTAAATAACATTGATTAAAGTCCTAATTTTTCCAGGCTTCAAAACCGGGGATATCTTCTTCAAGATTCTGGCTGCCACCTGCGATGGACTGGGACAGTGAACCTAAACCTTTAAACTGTAGTTGCAGCATGACGTAATTGTCGGCATCAGCATAGTAATTATCCTGCTCCCGGCCAACAATAAAGCGTAATGCATAACAACAGCTGTCATATTCAATACCGATCTTTGAGTCCAGTGTATAACCGTCACGAGTTTTATCAGCATCAATTGCTGCTGTTGCACTATCATATATAGAGTAATACCAATGTGCCAGTGCACGCCACTGTGGAGCAATTTTCCAATAAGCAGACATTTCAACTTGCTCGTAGTCCTGAGCGCGATAAGAATAGTCTAAATTAGCGATATGGTCACGATCTGATTTGTATTGCAGGCGATAGCGAGCTTCATCTGTTACGCCGTCATTATGAGGATCATAAAGTAATGAGTAAGAAGTGTACCAGTTGGGTGCAAACTGACTGGTGATTTCGGCAGCAATACTGGAGCTGGAATCTGTGTCTTTGCCATCTTCATCCTGTATTGGGTCACCGTTATTATCGTAATCTAAAGTGACTTCACGATCTTCAAAATAATAAATTTGACCAATAGAAGCGGTAAAGAGTTCTGCACCTGAGCCATCATCAATAAAGCGTGTGGTGACGGCTGCGGATAGTTGATTGGCATCACCTAGACGGTCAACACCGGTAAAGCGGTTTTCACGGAATAATTGATTAAAGCTAAAGCTGGAAAGACCGCTATCAAATAATGGAATGTCGTCCTGATCTTTTTCTGGAGTGTATAAATAAAACAACCGTGGTTCCAGAGTCTGCTGCATGGGCAGGTCAAATAAAGACAGGTTTTTCTCAAAAAAGAGGCCGCTGTCCAGACTAAAAATGGGGGCTGCACGGGAAGGACTATCATCATCCCAGTTAGCTGCCTGTATATTGTAGTCCTTTTCTTCAGGTGTTATTCCTGCTGTAAATTTGTCTTCATTGTCAAGCTTGTATGTCACCAGATCTAAACTGAGTTTGGGTTTTACAAAACTATAACTGTTTTTAAAGGGTATGCTGATACTTGGCTTAATGTGTAAGCGGCTGGCTTCAACGCGTTCATCCTGATAGTCATCCCAGTTTTGGGCAAACATCACAAACTCAGAATCAAAACCGGTATCCAGATCTACACCATAGGGTGAGAATGTCTCGTTAGCAGATAGCGTTAACTGAGGCAGTCGGCTATAGGTGTGAGTTAAATCCTGAAGTTCCTGATACCCCTGAGTACGTGCCATGAAATTGAAGATATCACCATTATATTTTAGCTGACCGTCACGGATTAGCTGGGTATTACTTTTATCTCTCAGGTTATTAGCAAAATCGTCCAGATAGTAATTATCGCTGACATAGTTGTAATCAATATTGCCTGACCAGCCATTTTTCCAGTTGGCACGCTGCTGCAGACTGAAGGCACCACGATTTTTGGAAATTTCATCTGGTCTTACATTACCTTCCGGATCTGTGGTGCCAATATTGTCTTTTCCTTCCCGAAAAGCAACATCGGCTGCCTCACGCTTATCATCATAGCTGCTGTCATTGAGCCATTCTGCATAGACTTCACCGGAATGATTTTCACTTAAATAACGGTATTCACCACCCAGCATTAACCCTCTGTCAGATAATATTTGTGGTGTTACTGTGGCATCCTGATCCGGGGCAATATTAAAGTAATAAGGAGTGGCTAGTTCAAAGCCATTGGCATCTGAATAGCCGATATCGGGCATCAGGAAACCACTTCTGCGTTCATCATTCAATGGGAAAGAAATATAAGGGGTATAGGCGATAGGAAAGCCCTTATATCTCATGACAGCATGCCTGGCTTCACCATAACCTTCATCAGTGTGCAGTTCCATGTCACTGGCACTCAGCACCCAGTCCTGATCAAAATCAGGACAGGTAGAGTAAGTGGGATTTTCCAGATCGAACGTGCCGGGTTTAAAGCGGATATTATCAGCAACACCCTGAGCCGGACGTGCCGGTAATTCATAAGCCGCATTGTCGATTCGACCTTTACGCTCATCAGTTTGATAGCGGGCGCTGTCACCTTTAAGAATCATATTGGGTTCAGTAATGACAACATTACCTTCGGCATTAAATGTACTGGATGTTTTGTTATAAGAAGCTTTGTCAGAGGTTAATTTTTGAAAATTTTTAGTAATAACAACATTACCGTTAAAATTAATCAGGTCTTTATCAGCTGATTGTGCATCATCTGCTTCGATATTAGTTGTTTCATCTGCCTGTGCAGCCATGGCACTGCGGTCATATTCTTCCAGTGGTTGTACGGCACAGCTTGACCAGCTGTCAGCAAGCACAGGACTGCGAGGTTTAATTAATGGCTTAATAACGGCCCTGCCGCCAGTTGGACTTGTTTCTGGTGTAGAAAAATCAGGCTTTGGGAATGATGGCTTAACGGCAACAACCGCTGCTGCGGGCTCAGGAATCTTACTGAGATTATCTGCAGTACCCGGTTTTGGTGCAAGAGGGCCATCGGCAACAGCACAATTCCACTTACCAGCCTCTATAGACTGACATTGCCAGCCATTTGACTGATAGACCTCTGCCAGAACTGATTGTGAAATAATGAGTGTGGAGAATGTGAATAGCATTGAGTTGGCTGTGCTTCGTAAAAACATTTTTTGCACGGCATGGCGTAACGTTCTATTCATTTTATTATTGGGATTGTTCAGTGCCTTGCCCTTTTTGTTATTCTTTTGTTCATATGGAATATTATTGCCAATGTCTAACACGATCTTTGCGATGTTGTCTGTTTCTTGATTTTCTGTACTATTGATGATTTCAAAACCGTCATTTTAGCATTGATTCCCAAAGTCTGTCGATTGTATTTTTAGTAAAGCTTTTGATTATTAACGATTGAATTAAAAGGGCCTTGATCTTTATCATTTTTAATTAATCTGAAATTCTGCTAATATTACGTATGTAATAGATAAATCGGCACTAATAGACATATAACAAAAAGATATTTGAGTAAGGCTATGACACAAGAAAAGGCACAAGAAAACTTTGAAAATAGTTTAATTGGGGAATCACCAGAGTTGAATAGTGTTGTCTGGGCGGCAAAGATTACGGCTGCTTCTGATGTGACAGTCCTGGTTCAGGGTGAAAGCGGCAGTGGTAAAGAAGTATTTGCCAAAGTCATCCACAATGGCAGTAAAAGAAGCTCACAAAAGCTGGTATCAGTTAATTGTGCTGCTATTCCTGAAAGTCTTGCAGAATCCATGTTATTTGGACATATTAAAGGTTCTTTTACTGGAGCACTTAGCAATCAGGCTGGCTATATTCAATCCGCCGATAAAGGCACTTTATTTTTAGATAAAATTGGTGAACTGCCTCTTTCAGTGCAGGCTAAGTTACTGCGCTTTTTAGAGTCTTCCGAGTGCCAGAAAGTTGGCTCAACAGCAACAGAAAAAGTGGATGTGCGTGTAATTGCCGCGACTAACCGTGATCTTCGGAGCGAAATTCAAAAAGGTAATTTCCGTGAAGATTTGTTCTATCGTCTGCATATCGTACCCCTGGAAATTCCACCATTGCGTGAGCGCACAGGTGATCTACAGCTTTTACTTAATCATTTTACTCAGTCTTTGGCTCAGAAATACAATGTAGACCCAACGACTTATAGTAAAAGTGCAATAAAATGCCTGAAAGCTTATTCCTGGCCTGGTAACGTACGTGAATTACGCAATTTATGTGAAAGAATGAGTATTTTACTGGCGGGTAAAACAATTGAAGCTGAAAATCTTCCTGGTGAAATTAAAAATTCTCAAAGACCGCAGCAGGATAATTTAATTTCATTACCTGATGCTGGTTTATCATTAGAAAAAGTTGAAATTGAATTAATCAAACAGGCTTTGGATAAAACATCTGGAAATCAGAGTCAGGCTGCCCGTCTTTTGGGGCTGACTCGTGATACTCTGCTTTATAGAATGAAAAAATACACGTTAAATTAAAGCCTTAATTTTTTTAGCGTATTATTTTAAAAATAAGCCATTTGTTTTTAATGTGTTAAGAATGAATGGCTGCTTTTCTCAAAATCTAGTGCCTTACAGGCTGCTTCTGTCAACTCTGACTGATAATCATTTTGAATTATGCTCTGATAGCAACCGTATTCTTGTGCCAGATTGGAAGTATATTGCAATAAATCTCTGGCGACAGTTGCCTGAAGTTCCCGGTGTAGTAATTTTTCTGACACAATCAGATCGCTAATGAGTGCTGTGGTCGAACCTTCATGGGTCATTTGTACAATGATGACTAAGGTCACAATGCCGACAATACCTTGTTCCGAGCTGGCAATTATCTGAAAATAATTGGGATCATTTAAAATAGTCTGATAGATAGTATTAGCATCGCGTAATTCCATTGCTATGCCATTGTCGGCTTCGGGTGCATCAATAAGTGCTAAAATTTCTTCCAGATCACTCTCATTCGCTTTTCTTATAATGATATTATCAGACATAATACACTACTTTCCTTAAAATCCTTCTTTCCATATTACTACGTCATAACCAAGATTTTTTGATAAATGGCAAGTCAGTTTTTGTTGCACCTGAGATAGCTGAATTTCTTCAATATAGTCACAAAGCTGAATGACTTCAAGATTTTTATAGCCACAGGGATTAATTTGCTTAAAAGGATCTAAGTTCATTGCCACATTGAGACTCAAGCCATGAAAACTACAGCCTTTTTTTATACGCAAGCCTAAAGCTGCAATTTTGGCCTCACCTATATAGACTCCCGGAGCCTCTTTTTTTGCATAGGCTTTGAGTTGATATTCATTAAGTGTAGTAATAATACTCTGTTCTATCAAGCTGACAAGCTTACGCACGCCAAGAGCACGGCGCTTAATATCAATCATAAGATAAATAATAAGTTGTCCTGGACCGTGATAGGTCACCTGGCCGCCACGGTCTATATCAATAAGAGGGATATGAGTGGAGCTTAAAATATGTTCTTTTTTAGCGTTTCTTCCTAACGTAAATATCGGCTCATGTTCAAGTAACCAGATTTCATCAGTCGTGTCAGATGTTCTCTTGTCAGTGAAGGATTGCATGGCCTGCCAGATAGGTGTATAGGCTTGCAGGCCTAATGTTCTTACGAGCAGTGTATCAGATTGGGACAAGGGGGATATCCATTATTTAATGGTAATTATTCAGCGTATATTTCTTAATTAGTCGACCCTGAAAAAAGACAATCTCAATGACACAATAGATTATCGTACAATATTGATTCTATTTTTATTGTTCATGATCATATT
>JAHXIM010000088.1 GCA_025655635.1 gamma proteobacterium symbiont of Lucinoma myriamae
ATTACGGTTAGTGAACCGCCCATTGCGGACCCGCATGATGGGTGGTGTGGGGGCTGTAGGAGAGAAACCTGTGGCTACCCGATTGAAAAAGTTTTTCAGCCTGCTCATCTGTATTTCCTTTAAACGCAAGGCTTTTTAGGTGATTCTTTAGTGCTGCTATACGTTCTTCCTTTGAGTCTGTGTAATTAGTGATAAGCTCATTAACGGCTTTAAGATCTTTGCTTTTAGCTTTACTATTAAAAATTATCATCACAATTAAGAGTAACAACAGTACAACACTGGCTTCTGCGGTGAGAATAAATAATTTTGGGATTAAAGCTTCCATTATTCGAGTTCTCCTGTTAGTTTTTCATATGCCGCTTCACGATTGTTTTTCCATTTACGGTAACCAAACCAACCACCTATACCGAAAATAATATTAACAATAACAGCAATAACTGCACCCATTAACCAATCATTGTCTGTTTCTACTGTTTCTTCTTCTGGCTCTTCCAATGGTGCTTCAATGCTATCAGACTCACTTTCAATTGCAGTCGTTTCCTCTGTGACTAATTGATTGGGTGATAATAGTAAATTATCAAATTTAGGCAAATTAAGCTGTATCGGTTGAGAAGTATAATCCACCGGACGGCCAGTACGAGTTTTGGTCAGCATATGAATAATGACATGATGGTCTTTGTCCGGATCAAGTTTGTCGCTTTCATATGACCACTCCAGAACTTTAGGATTGGCTTGTTGTAATGTAATTGTCTGAGCTGAATTTTCATTATCTATTAAATGGCCTTCTACCAGAAGAGCACTCATTTTCATATTTCTGGGATTTACAAATTCAATATTAGGTGTCACTAATATCTGGTGATAGTTAGTGTTATTTTTCTGTATTTGTTCGGCGCGGGTGTTGATAAGCTGAGTATCATGTATTATGACGGAATAATTGATTTCCCGTTGTAAAGTATCGGTACTTGCTTGAAAAGTAAACTGATTCTTGCCTATTGCCAGAGTTTTTTTAATTTGCACATTGAACAAACCATCATGTGCTTTTGTGTCTCCACGTAAACCATTATCATGTAAGAACCAGCGTTTGTTATCAGGTTCCTTTTGTACGGCAGACATGGATATAAATTGTAAAAAATTATCATCGGTTATTTTTTTATTATTATCGGTCATGAAAAGCTCGACATTGAGCATCTCACCAATAAATAAATTATTAGGAATACGGTTAGTCTGAATCTGCAGGTTTGTCACAACTAATACTCGATTATCAGGATCAGTCTGTGCATTGATGGACCATTCGCCTATTTTTGGACGTGTGATAGTGATAGGTCATAGTTTTTTTCTGATTGCCATTTAGCATATGAGGGTGAGTTTGTTTTCTGGTATTGAGTTTTATCCGGCTCTATCACTTCAGTAGGACGAGCATTTTGTGGTTTAAATACCAATAGTGTTAATTCAAGAATGGATTCATCAACTAAAAATTTATTATCGACTAAGGGAACGGTATCGGGTTTGGTTGTTTTCTCAAATAAACGTAAAAAGATACGTTCTAACTGCTCAGCGTTGTCTGTTTGTTCAAAGCCGCCATCAGTTTTTGTTGAAAGCTGTTGTAAAAACTCATGATCAGCATTCTTTGATAAGGCAATAGTATGAATATTAGCCCCATTTTGTTGAATTTGTGGTAATAATTTATTGAGGATACGGCTGCGTTCCTGAGCGTTTTGGGTTTTATCTTTGCTGATATCAATCATGCCATCGGTCAGGAGGATAATACTGCGCTGATTGAGCTTAGACGGCGTTTTTCCCCAGTCAGCGATTGCTGCTTCTAATGCTGCTCCTATATTAGTAAAAAGATCTCTGGAGTGAATTTTTTTGCTTGCCTGACGCGCATTTTTTTTCCATTGTTCATTAGCTAAGCCGAGCTCTACAATGGGTTCGGCTTTAGTACCAAAATTCCACACAGCAGTACTTGCATCGGGAGGTAATAAACCGATTAATAAGCGTAGTGCAGGTAAACGCAGGTTTTTTGGATCATTTTTTTTCATACTGCCGGATACATCGATTAAAACCCGGATATCGCTGCTTTGAGGCTGTGCTTCAACGGGCTCAGCACTCCAGGCGATATTCCACATGATTAAGAGGAATTCCCAGATAAATGATTAAAAGCAATAATTTGATTTTATAGGTTAATATATTTTTTGCTGATGTAAATATTACACGCATGCCAAACCCTGATAATTATGTAATGACTCTAATTGTTACTTCACTCTGTAGTGAATTACGTACTATTATCCTCTATATCGGCTAAAGACTCAAAAGCTTAACCTTAATCATATCTAATCAGATAAACATGCAGTTAAAAGTCTTTTATAATTGTGCTGCTGAACCGCTGTATAAAGTTTTTTTTATGCTTATTGGCCATAAATCTCTTAATCTGGATCAATCTCAATAAATTTATTTTCCAAGAAATAATGACGAATACGCTGAACAAGGCTAAAATAGTAAATTGTTAATCATAAGTAATGGTAGATCTGACTATGAAACGAGTAGTTGTGACGGGAATGGGCATAGTTTCATGCCTGGGTAACAATAAACAGGCGGTTTTAGAGTCCCTTCGCAGTGGTAAATCAGGCATTCAATTCAAAGATGAGTATAAAGAGCTCGGCATGCGTAGTCATGTTGCAGGTAGTATTCATATTGATGTAGATGAGTTTATTGACCGTAAAGTAAAGCGCTTTATGGGAAAAGCAGCTGCTTATGCCTATATTTCAATGCAGCAGGCAATCGCTGATGCAGGTTTATCTGAGGATGATGTGTCTAATTTCAGAACCGGGCTTATTGCCGGTTCTGGTGGAGCCTCATCAGAGAATCAGGTCCTGGCAGCTGATATTATGCGTGAAAAAGGTATTCGCCGGGTTGGTCCTTATATGGTGCCCCGAACGATGGCCAGTACTGTTTCTGCTTGTTTAGCAACACCTTTCAAAATTAAAGGTGTGAATTATTCTATTAGTTCAGCGTGTGCAACCAGTACTCATTGTATCGGAAATGCGGTTGAGCAAATTCAATTTGGCAAGCAAGATATTGTTTTTGCCGGCGGTGGCGAAGAAGAACACTGGACTCTGAGTATGTTGTTTGATGGCATGGGAGCGCTTTCCAGTAAATATAATGAGGCTCCCGAAACGGCTTCAAGACCTTATGACGGGACTCGTGACGGCTTTGTGATTGCGGGTGGAGGCGGTATGCTTGTGTTGGAAGAATTAGAACACGCTAAAGCCAGAGGTGCGAAAATCTATGCTGAAGTCACAGGCTATGGGGCAACCTCTGATGGTGTTGATATGGTTGCACCATCAGGTGAAGGTGCTGTTCGCTGTATGCAGCAGGCACTCAGTACTGTGAGTGAGCCCGTCGATTACATTAATACGCACGGCACTAGTACACCTGTGGGTGATTTGAAAGAAATTGAGGCCATTCGTGAAGTCTATTCGTCCTTAGGGCAGAAAGTACCTCCATTAAGTTCAACCAAATCATTAACAGGGCACTCTTTAGGTGCTGCTGGTGTCCATGAGGCTATTTATAGTTTACTCATGATGGAAAACAATTTTATAACGGCTTCTGCTAATGCCGCTATCGAAGCAATGGATGAGGCCGTATCCGATATGCCTATCGTGACTGAGAGAATGGATGATCAGCAGCTTAATACGATCATGACTAATAATTTTGGTTTTGGTGGTACCAATGCCTGTTTAGTTCTGCAAAAGTATAATCAGGGATAGACAATGGATGGTTCGAATGCAGCAATTCTGATTGTTGATGATGAACCATTCAATCTGGAGATTATTAAAGAATTTCTGGATGACGAAAATTATGAGCTATTTACAGCTGAAAACGGTGAAGATGCCTGGAATCAATTAGAGGCAAATCCAGATAAATTTGATGTAGTACTGCTTGATCGCATGATGCCAAAGCTTGATGGCATGCAAATGTTGTCAAAAATCAAAGCCCACCGAATACTTAAATCCATCCCTGTTATTTTACAAACAGCTAAATCATCTCAGCAAGATATTATAGAAGGCATGAAATCAGGCGCTTATTATTACCTGACTAAACCATTTGATGATGAAATGTTATCTTCAATTGTTAGAACAGCAATTGAAGATAAAGTGCGCTATGAGCTGCTGACAATGGAGCTTGAAAAAAGCGTCAGGGGCCTGGCAACGCTGCAAAGCGCTCATTTTGAATATAGAACTATTGATGAAGCAAATGATCTGGCAAAAGTTCTCGCCAATGCCTGTGCTCAGCCAGATAAAGTGGTTACAGGAATTTCAGAATTGTTAATTAATGCGGTTGAACATGGCAATCTCAAAATTTTCTATGATGAAAAGTCACGTTTAATTAGCAAGGGCGAATGGTAAAAAGAAGTAAAAAATCGTCTTAAATTATCCCAATATAAAGATAAAAAAGTACGGGTCAGTTTTACAAGGGAAGGTCAGAACAATAAAATAGTCATTGAGGATGAAGGTAATGGTTTTGACTGGCAGCAATTTCTCGAACTTGATCCTAAAAGAGTATTTGATTCCCATGGGCGTGGTATTGCTATGGCCAAAATGCTGAGTCTTGACGAGATAAATTTTCAAGGATGTGGGAATAAAGTTGAAATAATGGTTAAAGCTTTTTTAGCAGAAAAAAAATAATCACTTATTTATCAGGTTTCTGTTTGTTTTACTGTTTCTATTATCTGTTTAATTTTAATTTCAAGCTCTAAATGATTAAATGGTTTGGTAATATAATCATATCCTCCAGCCTCATGTCCTTTTATCTTGTCCTCCAGAGTGCCGCGTGCAGAAACAAAAATAACAGGAATATCACGAATATGTTTAAGTTTTTTTAACTCACGACAGGTATCATAACCATCTATACCTTGCATAGAAACATCCATAAGTATGAGATCAGGTTGTATCTCTCTTATATCTTGCAGACATGCTTCACCAGAAGATACTAAAGCCACTTCAAAGTTTGAACTAAAAAGTTCCTCAACAATAGCCTGATTAATGGGCTCATCATCAACAGATAATATTTTATACATAGTTTTATTCTTATCGTTAAGATATTAATTTCTTAAAGAAATAACAGGCCAGTTATGAGTATTAGCATAGGCCTTGAGCTTATCATCGGGATCAACAGCAACCGGATGATTTACTTTCAGTAATAAAGGCAGATCATTAACTGAGTCACTATAAAAATGACTATTCTCTAATGAAAAGTTATTTTCTTGCATCCACTGTGACAAGCGCTCAACCTTACCATCCTGAAAACAAGGTATACCTGTCACATTTCCAGTATAGGCATTATTTTTTTGTTCTGGCATTGTGGCGATAATATCATCTACCCCAAGTTTTTTTGCAATTGGTGCTGTTACAAAATAATTAGTTGCTGTAATTATCAATAAAAAATCATTATTCTGACGATGTTTTGCTAATAATTCTTCTGCTTGAGGTAACCAGATGGAATCAATTTTCTTTTGCATAAACTCATTATGCAGTTTAGACAGCTTGGTCATTGAATGTTGACTTAGAGGTGCCAGACTAAATTTAAGAAACTCATAAATATCAAGTGTTCCAGCCTTGTATTCATCATAAAAGCGTTGATTTTCTTGTTCATATACAACAGGATCAACCAGTTCTTTTTCAACTAAAAATTGTCCCCAAAGATAATCACTATCACCACCCAGAAGCGTATTATCGAGATCAAATATTGCCAGATTCACTTATTTTACCCAAATTGCCATAAAAAAGATTGATTTTACCACTTTTCTTGAAAAAAACAGTGATATAATTTATTGTGATTTCGATAATTGGAAACTTTCCAGTTAATTTCACTCTTCTTTATCGTTATACTATTTACGGTGTTTGATTTTGATTGATTCAGATGGCTACAGGGCAAATGTTGGCATCATCATTTTTAATGATGATGGTAAGCTGTTCTGGGCGCGCAGAATTGGTCAGGATGCCTGGCAGTTTCCTCAAGGAGGTATCGCTTATGCTGAATCTCCAGAGCAGGCAGTTTATCGAGAATTGGGTGAAGAAACTGGATTAACCGCAAAAGATGTACAAATTGTTGCTCAAACTGAGGGTTGGTTGCGGTACAGCTTGCCAGAACATCTTGTTCGTCGCTATAAACGTCCTGTTTGTATTGGTCAAAAACAAAAGTGGTTCATGCTTCGCTTGTTAGCAAATGATGCAGCAGTTTCACTTAATAATAATAAACGACCAGAATTTGATGTTTGGAAATGGACTGACTATTGGACGCCATTAAATGAAGTGATTTCATTTAAAAGAGATGTTTACAAACAGGCACTAGAATTTTTTGAACCGACATTGGATTTGCAAATAAAATAAGTACTTAGGGGGGGGGGAGGAATTTATGTTGCAAACTTTGCGACGAATTGTTCAGGAAGTTAATTCAACCAGAGATCTAAGCCAGGTTCTGGAAATCATTGTCCAAAGAGTAAAAAAAGCAATTGAAGCCGATGTTTGTTCAATTTATCTGTATGATAGTGATGAAAGCAAATTTATTCTTATGGCAACAGATGGCCTGAATGACAAGCTTGTAGGCAAGGTACAAATGGCGCATGGTGCTGGACTGGTCAGCCTGGTCGCACAAAGAGCTGATCCACTTAATCTTGATGATGCGCAGGAACATCCCAGATTTGAATTATTCACCGCTCTAAATGAAGAACGTTATCATGGTTTCACCGGTATCCCCATTACTCACCATCGTGAAGTATTAGGTGTACTCGTTGCTCAATCTGAATCACGTATGCGTTTTTCTCAAGATGTTGTTAATTTTCTTGTTACCATTGCTGCTCAATTAGCGGGTTCAATTATTAACGCGCAGGCGACCAAACAAATTTCTGCTCTTTCTAAAGAAACACAATCTAATCAAAACACTTCTAAAATTCATCAAGATCACCGCCCCTTGACCGGGCAGCCGGGTTCTCCTGGCGTGGCAGTAGGTAAGGCGGTTTCTATTACCTCTTCTTTTTCTCTAAATTCTGTACCTGACAGGCCTGCAGAAAATATTGAAGACGAAACAATTGTGTTTCGTTTAGCACTGGAATCTGTTCGACAAGATATTAAGTCATTATCATTCCAATTATTGTCAGATGGACTGCCTACTGAAGACGTTGCTATATTTGATGCTTATTTGCTGATGCTGGATTCCAATACCCTGATTGAAAGTACTATTGGAAAAATACAAAAAGGCAACTGGGCTGCCGGGGCTTTGCGAGAAACAATTTCAGAGCATATCAAGTTATTTAGTGAAATGGATAACCCCTATCTTCAGGAACGAGTTAAAGATATTAGAGATTTAGGCCAGTGTATATTTAACCAGATGCATGGCATCAATGATCTTCCAGTTCACAAACTTTCTAAAGATACTATCATTGTTGCAGAAGATATATCTGCACCGCTCCTGGCGGATATTGAAAAAACAAATATATCAGGAATTGTACTCAAACGTGGTTCAAGAACCTCACATGTTGCTATCCTGGCAAGAGCGATGGGGATTCCTACCGTTGTCGGTGTTAATGAATTGCCTGTAATGCAGCTGGATGGTAGTCAATTGGTTGTTGATGGCTACAATGGTAAAGTTTATATTTCACCACCCGAGAGTATCCTTAGTGAATACTCTCGTTTAGTTTCTCAAGAAGATGAACTTTCTCAGGAATTAAGAGCGCTATCTGGCAAACCTGCAACCACTATAGATGAAGTTAATATCCCCCTCTATGCTAATAGTGGTTTAGTTGCAGGTATTACACCCAGTAAAGAAAGTGGTGCAGAAGGAATAGGCCTTTATAGAACAGAATACCCTTTTATGATCAGGCAGAGATTTCCTGGAGAAGAAGAACAAAGTAAAATTTATCGAGAAGTGATGGAGGCATTGGCACCAAGACCCGTTGTTTTAAGAACACTTGATATTGGCGGTGACAAATCCCTGAGTTATTTCCCCATTGAAGAAGATAATCCGTTTCTGGGTTGGCGAGGCATACGAGTGACACTCGATCATCCAGAAATTTTTATGATTCAGCTGCGTGCAATGTTAATTGCCAGTGAGGGATTAAATAACTTACATATTTTATTTCCAATGGTCAGTAAAGTGAGTGAAGTAGAAGATGCGATAACTTTACTAGAACGTGCTTACCAGGAGGTATTAGCTGAAGGCCATGAAGTAGAGATGCCAAAAGTAGGTGTAATGGTTGAAGTGCCTTCCATTGTTTTCCAAATGAGACAAATAGCATCCCTTGTTGATTTTGTTTCAATTGGAACTAATGACCTGATACAATATTTAATGGCAGTTGACAGAAATAATGCCAATGTTGCCGACCTGTATGAATCATTAAATCCAGCAGTACTAACAGCAATCAAACAAGTAATAGATGAAGCACACAAAGAAAATGTACCTGTTAGTGTGTGCGGAGAAATGGCCGGTGATCCACTGGCAGCAATTCTGTTGCTCGGAATGTCAATTGATTCATTAAGTACCAGTGTGGCATCTTTACCCAGAGTCAAATGGATGATTAGAAATTTTTCATTTAGTGAAGCAAAAGAACTAGTCGATAAAGCTTTGACGATGAAAGATGCCTATCTTATTAAAAACATGTTAACAACAAGCATGGAAAACAAAGGACTAGGGGGACTAATTCGAGCTGGTCGTTAGGCAGAGTTGAGATTCATCTCTTACTCTGCCTTATTTCTGTGCTTGACAAAGTTGATATATTTTTACTCAGTTGTACTTTGACAGATAAATTTGAAGCATATTTTTTAATCCAGGTTATCCTCCAACTAGACATATAAAAATTAACATCTATTACTATCAGATACTTAGAAAGTAATGCAAAAATAATATCAGTTAATTTTTAAAAAGTGTTGACGGCGATTAAATACTGCGTATAATACACCACTCATTCAGCGTCACTCTTAGTTAACACTAAAAAAGCACTGAATAAACAGTAAGTTAGCTTCTTTTAATTTA
>JAHXIM010000282.1 GCA_025655635.1 gamma proteobacterium symbiont of Lucinoma myriamae
TGAGGGGCTGTTAGGGTTAGTTGCGTCATGTGCTAATCTTGATCCCTATTTATATAAAAATCAAGCACTTTCATTGATCACGGGTATAGTTCAGCCAGAGAATAACCAAACATTTTTTGTGCGGCATGATTAACAAATGTACAGCCATTTTTATCAACGCCAAAGATGCCTTCACCGGTTGATTCCAATAACATACTCATTAAATCGTTTAATTCTGTAAGTTCATTGGAAGATCGTTCCAGTTGTTTTTGTGCCTCAAAATGCTGTTTTTTTAAGTCATAATGCTGAATTGCATATTCAACATCATGCGATATTTCTTGTAATAAATTAACAATATCATCAGTAAAATAATTTTCTTGATCAGAATATACAGAAAAAACCCCGATAATGTGATCGTTCTTATTAATAGGAAATGAGGCAACAGACTGAACACCTGCTTTTTCGGCATCATCATGTGTAAACGCCATATCAGGATCACTTAGATAATGATTATTTATGGATGTTTCACGCAGGTAAAATGCTCTATTAACAGGGCTGAGGCGATGAGGTGAGTCAATTTGCAGGGATAAATTAATGCTTTGCAGATAACCATTGGTTTGACCTGCACTGGCAAGCGGTATCAGTGCGCTTTGTTGTGAATCAGCCATGCCGAACCAGGCAAGAATAATATTATTTTGACTGGTAGCAATATGACAGATTTTATTGAGTAGTTTCTCTGTTGAGTCCAGTTTTACGATACTTTTATTGGTCTGACTTAATGCATAATAAAGTGATTTTTGTTTAATTAACTGCTGTTCTCTTTGGGATATCGTTTGTGCCATGTGATTAAATGCATAGCCCATTTGAGTCAGCTCATCATTGCCGGATAATTTAATTCGAGTTTTATAATCACCCAGTGCTAATTTTTCTGAACCTAACTGCAGTCCACGTATTCTGGACAATACTGTGCGGTTCAATAATAGGGCAATCAGTAAAAAAGTAAAAAACATGCCTAGTGAATGGATGAGGAGGTTGCGTTGGAATAATTCACTGGAGCGTTGTTCAATAATTTCTGCGGGTAACTTAATGCTCATCAAACCACGTAAGTCACCAATCTTATAGTTGTAGGCTGTATCATAACGTCGCTGAATGCTTGCCGGTGCAGCGTCTTTTTCTCCATGACATTTCATGCAGCGTGGCTTAATGATGATGGGCTGGCTAAAATGATAATAATCTTCATTGGATGCTGTTTGATAGGGAACAAAGCGTTCCTTGATATCCTGGTTTGCGCGAAAAAACTGTATGGCATCCAGTTCAACTTTATCTGCTTGATTGATAGGGTTTCTGGGGCGATCAGAGACGGTATTAAAGGTGAGTCCATTATCGACCCATTGGGTAAACCCCTGAGATATTCGGCTGATGGCGTGAGCAGGTAAGAATTTGATGGTTACATCGTTAATGGGAATGTCGTGATCAATAAAAATTTCCTGATAGACACGACGATAGGACATTAACATACCTCGAATCGTGCGTGCATTTTCTTTAATATTAGCAATGACATCTTCACGAATTTGACGCTGACCCAGATAGGTATTGACAACAAAGTGCAAAGCAAAGATTATCGCTGTAATAATGAAAATTTTTGATTGTAAGCGCATTAAGTCTCAGCCCAAATGGCTTCCTTATTTCCAGAAGATAAGTATAGACTAAGATGCTTGTAAAGCACAGTTAATGTCTTGTTTTAGGGTGACACATGTAGGAGTAATCCGTATTCTTTAATAAAGTGTATAGAAAATATAAAGAATACGGATTTTGAACGCAGGTTTAACTGTTTTTATAGACACAAAGATAGGCAATATCAGTGGCCATTTTTACATCAAAGGACTGATTAGCTTCTACTCGAAAAGTATCACCTGAGTGATAAGTCTGCCAGTCATCACTATCGGGTAACTTGACTTGCATTTCACCGCTAGTGACAGTCATGAGCTCAATAGTTGAAGTGCCGAAGGTGTATTCACCTGCGGCCATAACGCCAGCAGTGGCATCGCCGTCAACGCTGTTAAAGGCAATGGATTTTACCTTGCCGTCAAAATATTCATTTACTTCAAACATAAAAATCCCTTATTGTTAATAACCAATATCTGATTTACGGTTTAACCGGCAGACCTGCTTTTTTCCAGCCAAAAAATCCTTCTGAATAATTTTTTACCTTCGTATAGCCCATTTTCTGTAATGTTTCAGCTGCCAGAGGACTTCTTAGGCCGCCGCCACAATAGACCACAATAGGAATATCTTTACTTAAGGCAACTCGTTGTACTCTAAACTCCAGCCAGCCTCTGGGTATGTGGACATTTTGTGGTGCATCGATTTTGCCATCCATATTTTGAATTTCTGTGGCAGTACGAATATCAATAAGAATCATATCCAGCTCTTCTTCGAGCATTTTTTTTAATTCTGCAGTATTAATTTTTTGTGTCTTTTTTTTAGCCTCTTCTTGCAGTTGAACGCCGCTTGGAATACCTGCTGTTTCAGCTTGTGCATTAAATGGCATAAAAGAGAGTGAAGCTGTGACCAGACAGGCAAGAGAAAATAATTTAATCATAAAAATATCCTTAGTGAGAATCTATATTTTTAAAAGGAGTTAAATTTTACTCTATATTCTGCTTGTTTGTAACTACTCAGAGTATAAAAGTAAGTGACCAAAGGTTTTTTGTAAATAAACAGGAAGAATAGTTATGTTTGTTAAAATCAAGTCTGAAAATCATTATTTGAATGCCTAAGATTTTACCAGCTGACGATCAGTACTGTTACTGTGTGGTAAACTATGTTTTTTACAGACTAATAAAACAAGCAGAAACGACTCAGGCAGATTAACACATGAAAAACTTATATCAAGAAGCAAAAAACTGCTTTTTAACCAGCGATCCTGATGAAAAATTAGCATTAAGTCTGGATATTGCAAGTGCCTGGGATAGTGGTCTGCTTGAGTGGCAAGACGGAGACCCGCTACTACAAGAGCCGCCTCTGCAATTAAATCAGCCGGGCCGTTTGAATAAACCTGTTCTGGTTGAAGTAAATCAGGTAAAAAACAGAGGGTTTAAGTCTATACAACAAAGGGCGTCACTGATTCATTCTCTGGCACATATTGAATTAACGGCAGTTAATTTGTCGTGGGATAGTGTCTATCGTTATCGTCATCTGCCCAAAGAATACTATGATGACTGGGTTCAGACAGCTAGAGAAGAAACACAACATTTCTATTTACTACGGCAAAGCCTCAGAGATATGGGCTATGATTACGGTGATTTTCCTGCTCATAATGAATTATGGCAAATGGCAGTGACTACCGCGGATGACCTCATGGCTCGTATGGCTATTGTACATCGAGTGCTGGAAGCCAGAGCACTTGATGTGGTGCCTTTCTCCGTAGAAAAATTTCGGGATATTGGTGACCGTCAAACAGCTGATTCTTTGGTTATTATTGCCAATGATGAGGTTGGTCATGTTAATTCCGGCACTCGCTGGTTTCGCTACCGCTGTGAACAGGAACAAGTTGATCCGGATAAAATGTTTTTTACCCTGATGCAGAAATACCTCAAATCGACACCCAAAGGACCGTTTAATCGAGAGGCTCGAATGAAAGCAGGTTTCAGCCTGGCTGAGATGCAGGAGTTGGAACGTCTGGATGCCCAATATAAACAAGAGAAGAAACACAAGAAAAATCATTAACAGCAATAAATGTAGTGTCTAATTTGCTGTTGGCGTAAGAGGCCGTTATTGTGAATTATGATCCTGCTTAAATTGAATAATCCTGCGCCTGTCCTTTTTACTGGGCCTTCTGACGGTATGCTGCGGCATGCCGGCAAACATTGCTTTACGTTCCTGAGTGACTTTTTCCCTTAGTTCTTTACTCTCCTGAGTTTCATCATAAAGTGTTTGTGCCACACTTGCGGGGCCTCGCTTACCGGATAGTGCTTTGACGATCACTGTTTGTTCAATAGAGTCTTTTTTTATTCTAACTATATGAGCAATGTCAACATGATGACTTGGCTTTACCCTTTGCCCGTTAAGATGTACCTTGCCACCCTTAATTACCTCTGTTGCCAGAGAGCGTGTTTTATAAAAACGGGCAGCCCAGAGCCATTTATCAAGGCGAATTGGGGCTGATTCAGACTGAAAAGATTTATTTGTATTGTTCATGGATAAAAAAGTTAAAAAATTTGCTCAAAAAGTGGCGCGTTTAGAAAAACACGTCTATATATTATATATGTAACCATATTGTTAAATAATCAATAGCGTGTCAAGGCACGCGGAATGAAAAAAGGTGTATTTTTATGGCCAGACCCGTACGTATTGAGTATCCAGGGGCTAATTATTATATCTCTTCAAAAGCAGTTGAAGGGGAATCGGTTTTTAATGATGTCAAAGATCGGCAGGAATTTTTGCAGATTTTACAGGAAGTGATTGGACGTATGCAATGGGAAGTGTTTGCCTACAATCTATTACCGGACTCATTTCAACTGTTTATTAAGACGCCCAAACCTAACTTGTCAAAAGGCATGAGGCAGCTGAATGGTATTTACACACAACGTTATAATGTCAAATATGAAAAACAGGGAAATATCTTCCATGGGCGTTTTAAAGCTGTTCTTGTAGAAGAACAATCATTTGTTGATGTTGCTCAGCATGTGTTGCATATGCCAATTCTCAGGCGTAAAGCACGTAAATTAGATAAATGGAAGTGGAGCAGCTATCAGGCTACGGCAGGACTTGCTGAAGGGCCGGAATGGTTAAAAAGTGATGTCGTATTAAATCACTTTGGCAAACAGAAAAAACGAGCACAAACGGCTTTTACAAAAGCAATTGCTGCTATGGACAAGGACTTTGATATTAGCAGTAGTGTACAAGGTCAGATTTTATTAGGCAGTGACGCCTTTGTCACAAAATGGAAAAAGCAGCTGGCAAGCGGCAAAGTTATGGATAAAGCCAGACAGCGAAAGGCAAAAAAAGTAAAACCACTATCTGATTTTGGCAAACGTTTTAAGAATATTAAAACAGCAATGGTCAAAGCCTATGAAACAGGTAATTATACTCTGGATCAAATTGGTACCCACTTCGGGGTTCATTATAGTACGGTTAGCCGAACCGTAAAAAAATCCGGTTTTTAGATGTAAAGTATGCTAACAATAAAAGTCTGATTTTTATTGTTAGCATTTTGCTTATCCCGCCTAATGAATTCGTTTAAAGGTATAAATTCTGGAGTTTAGATCGCGCACTATAAATTGTCCAGGTTCTTTATAGAATTGAAAATACAGAGTGACTTTTTTAGCTGGAATATAAGCAATCATTCTATTGCCTTTTATTGCCAGTTGACCAGCAAGATTTCGAGTGCCTCCATCAGACCAGAGAAAGCGATTGTTGTTGTAAATAGCAATCACATCACCTGACGATGCCTGCCAGATGCCATTCATACTATCGTTATTTACTGTCTGAACTGAAGTAAAATGAGTCGTATCAGGATCCCAAAAGTTATTACTTGCCTGAGCGCCTGATTGCTTAAAACCAGGGTGGTTTGACCCTGTTTTAAAACCATTTTGAAAAGGGTTTATAGTACTGGTCATATAGCTTAAAGGTAATGCATTATATCCTGCAGGCGACATAGGCAGATTGTTAAGACCATTAACTCCTGGAATACCTCCCATACCAGGTACAAATGCAGGAGAGTATGGTAAGGCGTTAAAGCCGTATAAGGAGTTACTGCCACCCATCATATTATTCATGGCTTTCATCATGGCCACCATCATTTCGATGAATGGCATAGAACGCCAATCATTATGATTGCTTGCTATTGTTTGGCTTGAGAGACAAAAGCTCAGTAATAAACTGGCAAAAAGGTGTTTCAAAGTATTTCCTGTTAATCCTAAATATCAAAATTAATATTGACCCATTATTATAGTCGGTTTTGTTATAATAGTTAATTAGAATTTGTTAAAGTATTTACATAGGTCACAACTTTCAGATTTGAGAAATAAACACGGGTCCTGTTATGTCATACGTCTGATGAGTAATGAGGCAATGAAAAAAATACTGATGGTGATAAAACTGGCACTAAAAAAAGGACTTAAATCATACACTAAACCAAATTGAGCGGTAATTTTATTGGTAATAGTAAAAATTACTCCGATAAAAACGCCTATCATAAGACGGCTGCCGGCATTACTTGTGCGAGAAGAGCTAAAAACAAAGGGCACGGATAATAATAGCATAGCTGCGATGGTGAAAGGCTGAACAATTTTGCCCCAAAAAGCTAACCAGTATTGGTTGCTGTCCAAATTATTTGCATCCAGATAACTGGAGTAACGATAAAGCCCTTCAGCAGATAAATATTCCAAATTAGAAATAATGACGTCAACCAGCTCCAGATCCAGCAGTGTCGGCCAGCGTGCTTTGTCGATTTGGTTAACAATGACTTTATCTTCAGTAATAAAGGTTTGCTGGATATCGTTTAAAATCCAGTCTTTACCATCATAGTGAGCATGTGCGGCCTGAGTGCTGACCTTGAGACTCTTATCGTCAGAGAAGCTGAAAATACTGACATTTCCCAGTGTTTTATCAGAAGTAATAGCATGTATTTTGGTAAAGGTATTCTTATCGCGTATCCAGATAGCATCTTCTGAAATGCTATGTGTTGTGCCGTGTACCTTTGATGACCAATGATTTTCTGCAATTTTTTCTGTAATGGGCAGGATGTATTCACCCATAATAAACATGAAAATGGCAAGAATAAAGGCTGCTTTCATGACAGAGAAAACAATGTTGCCAATAGATACTCCTGCAGCGCGAATGGCAACGAGTTCATTATTGCTATTTAACGTACCCAGTCCCATCATTGCTCCAAGCAGCACTGAAAATGGAAAGAGTTGATATATTCGCCTGGGCACAGTAAACAATGCGTAATAAAAGGCATCACTAATTTCAAACGCACCTCTGCCAACATATTTAAATATATCTGCCAGTGAAATAAAGCTATAGAGTGATAAAATAATAAGCAGAAACAATAAGGTTGAGTAAATAACTGTTTTTATAATATAGCGATCAAGAAGATTCATTTTTTATAAAATGTTTTTTGCAATAGAAGATAGAGAATATAATACGTTATTCACTTATTATACGAATTCAGAAATGACAAATTATCATCTAGTTCCATTTATAGTTTAAGTGGGATAGCTTGCAGCCGAGATGATTGAGAAAACTGGTGAACATCCACACCAGACTAATAAATAAAATCTGCAACGAAAGCAGGGCAAAAGACAGTAAAGTAATAAGCATAGCAAAAAAACTGATAATCAAATGACCGATTTTGCCTACTTTATCTACCACATGCTTTCTCTTTTATGTCAATTATTGTGAATTTTAGCTGGTTTTTTTAAAGTATAGTCTTAATTTTTAGAAATTAACACTACTCTCAACATAACTATTTAATTTGTAATAGTTGCAAATGAATAATAGGTGCTGCGGCTTTATCTGCAGGATAATAAAAATAGCGACTGATTAATGAAGAAATCCGGGTTTGGCTAGCGTAAATGGATGGATTTCAGCATCAAACATCTGGCCGTCACCGGCTTTCATTTGATAACTGCCCTGCATGCTGCCAACAGGTGTTTGAATGATTGTACCGCTGGTGTAGGTAAAGTCTTCGCCAGGTTTTAAATAGGGGTGTTCGCCAACGACACCAGGGCCTTTGACTTCCTGCGTTTTACCATCGGCGTCAGTAATTATCCAATGACGAGAAATCAGTTGAGCGGTTTCGGTGCCTTTGTTTAAGATATTAATGGTATAAGAAAAAACATAGCGTTCATCATCGGGTGCTGATTGTGCCTCTATGTATTGTACTGTTACATCTATGGAAATCTTATATTTATCACTACTCTGATCGATACTGGAGTCGGACATTTTTTTTCCTAAGCAGTTAACAGAAATTTTTAACCCGGTAAGTATACCCGATTATTAAAGTGAAGCACTAATAATAAGTTATGATTATTAATGTTGTAGATTAAGTCTGTTGAAATGTATTTGGCCTATTAGTATCGTCATCCTGCTCATCAACATGATTTTTAGCTTTTAAGACTGCATCTTTGACTGCTTTGTCCATTTCGGCACGTTCGTTAGTGGTAAGAAAAAAAAGCCATATCAACATCGTGACGTACATAGCGTGAGGGAAGCATATTTAATGCAATACAGGCAATATCCTGTAAATAATCCTCGTCTATACTTCTAATGTCTTCGACGAAACTATGAATTAATTCTCTGACAACAAGAGTTTCATAATAATTGTGAATTGAATCAAAACGCATAGTGACTCCGGAAAGTTGTGTAATATGTACTAGATTAGCTTTTCTTGACTTAAAAGCAAGCTTATTGACGTAATTTCCAAGTGGGTATGTTGTTATTATCAATGATATTATGCTCTAATAACCACCGCCGTGCATCTTCTGCATCTTCTTCAAACCAGCGCTGCGCTGAGCCAAGTCTGAAGGTGTAGCCCCAGTCGTCCATATCAGCCATCATTGACTGCTGTCCCATATCTGGCAGGTAATCAGCCAGTAATATTTGTAAATAACAAACACCATTTTCTTCATCATAACCACCCTCTGCATTAGTATCTAGATTTGAACGCCTTAAAGCATCCATGCATATATAATGACAGGATTCATGAAGTGCTGAATGGATAGGGGTGTCGTGTCGCACATAGAGTTGATTTTTAATGATTCCTGCTTCCGGTTCACCGAACCAGGTGCCTGGAATCGGGGCTTTATCTTCAAGCCAATTAACCTCTAATGAATAGCGCGCCAACACGCTTTCTAAGTTGCTTTTATGGTTTGTATCACAAAAAATCATTATTTAGTCAGCCCTGAAAAACATATTATCTATTTGAAATGTAAGGAATTATCTCTATTTTTGAGTGACCAGATCGACCAGAAATGTTATAATAAGTGCAGATTTTCTGGTCGATTTGGTGAAAAAAATGTACTCAACAGCAGG
>JAHXIM010000216.1 GCA_025655635.1 gamma proteobacterium symbiont of Lucinoma myriamae
ATAACATTTCTGGTCGATCTGGTCACTCAAAAATAGGGATAATTCCTTACATTTCAAATAGATAATATGTTTTTCAGGGCTGACTAAATAACCGGTATACAGCAACTGTAATCAGTGGATTTCTTACATAGATTTAGAGTGTAAAAAATCCTGACACTATTATTTCTTAACCTGTTGAAGCCTGCATTCTTAGGCAGTTTTAGAAAGCACTTCCCGCTCACAATAAATGGTATATTCAAAATTCATATTTTCAGGGAATGCCTGGACAATGCTTCAGATTTGGAGCAAGTGATCACTCAATTCTGGTAAGACTGATAATGTGCGTTCTTCATTAAAAAAGGCAAAGGATGCGTCCAGAATAAGGAATTGCTGACTATGTACTTTTCGACTGACCATTTCTTGTGAAAGAGCCTGATGCAGACCCACAGCCAGCATACTTTGACGTTGTGTACCGCTGGAAATATCATTCAAATTCATGACGTCACCTTTTTCATTGGAGAATACACGCACAATTAATCTGTAGATATTCATAACGATTTTCAGTAACAATGGCAGGGTTTTACCCACATGATCCCGAATAATATGATTAAAGCGTTTTGACAGATGGCGTGTTGCGCCACCCAGCAGTTCACTGACAGTCCTCTGATTTGATTTCTCAATTTCAAATCTGAACAGAACGGGCAAACTATGATTCAATCATATTTTCGATAACTCATTTACAGATATTAGCACACTATGCATCATGCCTATTACTCACTGGCACTACAACCTCAAGTATAATGACTGAATTATGTTTAGCTCTTGGGGGCATCGACTGCCATTAGAATATCACAGTCGCTATAAGATACGGGTAAATAATTTCCATGTTATAAATGCAGTGGGGTAATTTAGCTCCAGCTCTATTAACATGACCGTTGGCCGAGGCTTATTGAACAGTGATTGCACAGCATGAAATTTGAAAAAAGAGAGTTGTATTAGCCATTCTATCAGTCAATAAAAAATGAGACTACCAAACAAACCATCTAACTTATTGATTTTATTGGTAGGCGCGAGTGGATTCGAACCACCGACCCCCACCATGTCAAGGTGGTGCTCTAACCAACTGAGCTACGTGCCTATAGGGTCATACATCTTTTAAAAAATACAGGTTTTCAAAAGTATAAGCTTCCTGAGTGTACGAGATGTACTGGAAACGTTGCGTATAATACCTAGACTGTGATGTTTTGGCAAGTCTTTTTTTAATTAACGCAGGATTAAATAGAGTAAAAAAATAACAACAACTCTACTTAAATGCTTATAAATTTATCTTGCAAAACTTTAATTTGGTCGCGCAGCCGGGCAGCTTCTTCAAATTCCATATTTTGCGCATGAGCATACATTTTATCTTCCTCTTCTTTGATGTGTTTTTCCAATTCTTTACGGGACATCACATCATAACGACCGGCGGCTTCGGCCACTTTTCTATTTTTGGCAACAGCCAGCCCTGCACCGGGAATGGTGGCTTCGAGTATATCTTTAACGGATTTTTTAATACCTTTGGGAACAATGCCGTGAGCCGTATTATAGGCTATTTGTTTTTTCCGTCTTCTGGACGTTTCATCCATTGCGCGCTGCATTGAGCCGGTAATTCTGTCGGCATAAAGAATTACTTCGCCATTAACATGACGGGCGGCACGTCCCATGGTCTGAATTAAGGAACGCTCTGAGCGCAGGAAACCTTCTTTGTCAGCATCTAAGATAGCAACCAGTGATACTTCAGGAATATCCAGACCTTCTCTAAGCAGGTTAATCCCCACCAGAACATCAAATTCACCCAGACGTAAATCACGGATAATTTCTACCCGTTCAACGGTATCAATATCTGAATGCAGGTAACGCACCCGAATACCATGTTCCAGGTAATAATCGGTTAAATCTTCTGCCATTCTCTTGGTCAGGGTCGTCACTAACACCCGTTCCTTTTTTTCTACTCTTTTATGAATTTCAGAGATTAAATCATCTACCTGAGTAGTCGCCGATCTGACTTCAACGGGCGGATCAATCAGGCCGGTTGGTCTGACTATCTGCTCAGCAACCACCTGTGACTTTTCAGCTTCATAGTTACCCGGAGTGGCTGAAACAAAGATAGTCTGTGGTGCTATGCGCTCAAACTCTGCAAATGTTAATGGCCGGTTATCCAGTGCTGAGGGTAAGCGAAAACCGTATTCCACCAGATTTTGTTTTCTTGAACGATCACCTTTGTACATAGCCCCCACCTGAGAAACAGTGACGTGGCTTTCATCAATAAACAGCAGGGCATCATCGGGTAAATAATCCAGAAACGTCGGCGGTGGAGACCCTGCATCACGACCAGAGAGATAACGTGAATAGTTTTCAATTCCTGAGCAATAGCCCAGTTCTAATATCATCTCTATATCAAGTTGTGTGCGTTGTTCAAGACGCTGAGCTTCTACCAGTTTGTTTAGTGAATAAAGCTGTGCCAGACGTTCTTTTAACTCCACTTTGATTTTTTCTGCTGTGGCCAGTAACGTTTCTCTGGGTGTCACATAGTGTGTTTTGGGATAAACGGTAAGACGCGGGACACGACGTAAGACCTCTCCTGTGAGCGGATCAAAATAACTCAATGCCTCTACTTCATCATCAAATAGTTCAATACGAACAGCTTCACTATCAGAATCAGCCGGATAAATATCAATTACATCACCACGCACACGATATGTGGCACGATGTAACTCCACATCATTACGCTTGTACTGCAGCTCTGCCAGACGCCTTAAAATGGTTCGCTGATCAACTCGATCACCTTTAACCACATGAAAGAGCATTTTTAAATACGATTGAGGATCACCCAAACCATAAATACAAGAGACAGAGGCAACAATGATAGTATCTTTTCTTTCTAAAAGGGCTTTCGTGGCAGACAAACGCATTTGTTCAATGTGTTCATTAATTGAAGAATCTTTTTCAATAAAGGTATCGGATGCCGCCACATAGGCTTCGGGTTGATAATAGTCATAGTAGGATACGAAATATTCTACAGAATTATAGGGAAAAAATTCTTTCATTTCGCCATAGAGTTGTGCGGCTAAGGTTTTATTATGCGCCAGAATCAGGGTAGGTCTTTGCAGATTCTGCATAATATTGGCCATGGTAAATGTTTTACCTGAGCCGGTAACACCTAATAAAGTCATTGCTGCTTCACCATCCTGAACAGCTTCAGTCAGCATTTTTATTGCCTCGGGCTGATCACCATCAGGCATAAACGATGAAACCAGTTGAAACGGTTTTCCCATTGTATTTTATTTCTCTTTTTGTTTTATACTGTCGCTAAAGAGTCAGCAAATATATGCCTTTCCAATACACTATGTGCTAGAATTATGACAGTTTTTTGAACCTGAACTCCTTTATTTTGCGCTATAGGCACTATTTTACGCTAGAGGCACTATTTTACGCTAGAGGCACTATTTTACGCTAGAGGCACTATTTTACGCTAGAGGCACTTCATTTGGCTATACACAAATCTAACATGACATTGTCTGATCGAGTACAGGCAATTAAACCTTCTGCAACACTGGTCATTACTGCTAAAGCTAAGGCACTAAAAGCTGAAGGCAAGGCTATTATTGGTTTAGGTGCAGGCGAGCCTGACTTTGATACGCCCGAACATATTAAAAATGCAGCCATTAAAGCGATCAATAACGGCTTTACTAAATATACTGCAGTGGGCGGTACACCAGAGTTAAAACAAGCGATTTGTGATAAGTTTAAGCGTGATAATTCTCTGACTTATACCCCGGATCAAGTGTTGGTATCCAGTGGCGGCAAGCAAAGCTTTTATAATTTATGTCAGGCTTTTTTAAATGATGGTGATGAAGTCATCATTCCAGCACCTTATTGGGTATCTTATCCTGATATGGTGATATTAGCTGGCGGTCAGCCGGTTATTCTCAGCACTGGTATTGATGAAGGCTTTAAAATATCACCAGCACAACTTAAAGCAGCTATTACTGAAAAAACTCGTCTGGTGGTTCTAAATACCCCCTCAAATCCAACAGGTGTTACCTATACTCGTGCAGACTTAAAAGCAATTGGTGCAGTACTCAAAGAGCATCCTGATATTCTTATTGCCAGCGATGATATGTATGAACATATTGTCTGGTCAGATGAACCTTTTTGCACTATTGCTGAGGTTTGTCCGGAATTATATACTCAGACCTTAACAATGAATGGCGTCAGTAAAGCTTACTCTATGACTGGCTGGCGTATTGGCTATGCCGCAGGTCCAGCCGATCTTATCGCTGCCATGACTAAAATTCAGTCACAAAGCACATCAAACCCCTGTTCAATTTCTCAGGCCGCCACTTTAGAAGCATTGAATGGTGATCAAAGTTGTATTCAGACCATGTTAAAAGCATTTAAAGAAAGACATGATTATGTTGTTGCAGCAGTGAATGCTATTCCAGCCATGCAGGCATTGCCATCTCAGGGAGCGTTTTATACCTTTGTCGATATGCAGGCGATTATTAAGCAGACGGAGGGGATCAATGACGATGTTGAACTGGCCGATTATATTCTCAGCAAAGCTGAAGTTGCCTTAGTTCCCGGCTCTGCTTTTGGTGCACCTGGTTATATGCGTATATCATTTGCAACCAGTATGGAGAACTTACAAGAAGCAATGCAGCGTTTAGAGCGCCTATTTGCTTGAGAGCACCGGTTTTTGCTCTAAAGAAGGAAGAAAAAAATCCAGGCGAAAAAAAGGCGGTGAGATTTTAAACCTCACCGCCTCGCTACCTCCGTACCAAGCTGCTTTAAATTAAAGCCCTGCTTGCGATCAATCCATCGATCAATTTCTCCAAATTTAGATCCTTCTTACCTCATCCAAAATTAATCCTTGTATGCATCATAACAAATTTAAGACTATTAACAAGTAGTGATACATGCATAAACCCTCAAAATGTGAACTGCATTGTCATTTTTTCATAACTTGAAAAAATACTTTTTTAACCTTATTTATAAGAACATATAAGTTTAAGTAAATTTTATTACAGTCAGGATAAATACCGTATGAGTGATTTCCCTTTTGTCGTTGATATTCAGGATTCAGCACATTTTGAACAACAAGTGCTTGAATTATCTAAACAGCAGCCGATTCTGGTCGATTTCTGGGCTGACTGGTGCCAGCCCTGTAAAGCATTAATCCCATTATTAACAAAACTATCTGAAGAATATAAAGGTGCTTTTATTTTAGCTAAAGTCAATGCGGATAAACAACAGGAACTAGTTGCAGCTGCCGGAGTGCGTAATTTGCCCACGGTTAAGTTATATAAAGACGGCATTGTTGTTGATGAATTTATGGGAGCTAAGACTGAAAGTGAATTACGTCAGTTTCTTGATGCTCATATTGAAAATGACACGGATAATAAAATAAAAGAGGCGCTTAGCTGTTCTGAGGCTGGTGATTATGAGCAAGCGACTGAAATTTTAAAAAACTTAAATCAGCAAGATCCTTCTAATAGCGGAGTTTATATCGCTATAGCTAAAGTTTATCTGCAATCCGGTGATTTTGAAAATTGCGCAGCCGTGTTAAAAGCTTTGCCGGCAAATATACAGATAAGTGATGATGTTAAAAAACTTCAGAATGAGCTTAATTTAGCCAGGAGCACCAGTGATGCGCCTGATGTCAGTGAGCTTCTTAGTCAACTGGAAAGTGATCCTGATAATAATGAAGTTCGGCTTCAGCTGGCCAGCCAACATATGGTTTCACATCAATATGAGCAGGCATTAGAAGCACTTCTTTATATTTTAAAACAGGATATGAACTTTCAGGATGGCGCAGCAAAAGCAGCCATGTTGAATATTTTTGAGATATTAGGACCTCAAGAGGCACTCACCAGAAGTTATCGTACTAAGCTGGCCACCCTGCTTTATTAGCAGGATGAACTTGCCCTATACTTCGGATTATTTACTTTTCTGAATTGTCTCAGCAAGTCGCTTAGCCGGAACATACCCCGGCAAGCTGGTACCATCTTCCAGAAACATAGCCGGTGTACCTTGCACACCTAACGCCTGGCCTAACTGAAACTGCTGGGCAACTGGATTCTCGCAGGTCTTGTCTGGAATAGCCTGACCTTCCTTCGCGTCACCCATTGCTTTTGCCGGATCATCTGAACACCACACACTGACAGCTTTCTGATAAGATCGTGTACCAATTCCCGATCTTGGATAAGCCATATAACGTATGGTAATACCTTCAGCATTATAATCAGCCATTTCACGATGTAGTTTTACACAATACGGGCAGTCAATATCTGTAAAAACAGTGACTTTCGCTTTTTCATTTTTTGCCGGATAAACAATCATCTGACTTTCATCCATGGATTTGAGCAATTGACCACGTGCATCACCACGTTTTTTTTCAGTGAGATTGACACGTTTTTCAACATCAATAATGTCACCACGGAACATAAGAGAAGCATCTTTGTTAAAGTATAAAATCGTTGAGCCATAGCTGACTTCATATAGACCGGGCAATGACGTCTCTTCAATACTGCCGGGCTTGGTTCCGGGCATTAGTTTGTCCAGAGCAGCATCCAGTTCAGGGGTTGATTTTGCCATTGCATGAGTACTTAAAAGAGCCGTACTCATGGTAATGACAACAGCTATTCCCATACTGATATTTATTAGTTTATTACTCTTTATTGCAGTGTTCTTTATTTTATTAAAAACCATTAAATTGTTTCCGTTTTAGTCTCTGAAATTGGTAAATTGTAATGCCACAGACAGTTCCTGCTCTTTAAGCATCGCCATTACCGCTTGTAAATCATCCCGTTTTTTTCCTGTCACCCGAACTTGTTCACCCTGTATGGCAGACTGAACTTTTAATTTTTTATCTTTAATCAGTTTAACAATCTTTCTGGCACTGTCTTTATCAATCCCCTGATGGATCAATAATTTTTGTTCCATTGCTTTGCCATTGCCCCTAATCTCGCCCTGTTCCAGGCTTTTAATGTCTACTTTGCGACGAACTAATTCGGTCAGCATAATATCAAGTACCTGCTGTACCTGGAATTCACTTTCACTAATTAATGTGACTTCTTCTTTTGACTGCTTAATAGTCGTTTGAGTTCCCTTAAAATCATATCTTTGTGTAATTGCTCGATTGGCATTACTCACCGCATTAGTCAATTCATGCATATCAATTTCTGAAACGATGTCGAATGAAGGCATTATTTTTTCCTGAATGAGTTCTCTTCCTAAATGAGATCCATTTGAATGTTAGTTAAAATGTCACTATTCAGCGTGTATTTCTAAATAACGCATGATAAGCAGCACATTCATATTAAATCAATGTGACTGTCCATTTTAGTGAGCAGAATTAAATTGTCAATTTTTAGGCTATTTCATAGCACCTTTAATGATTATTCACTACCCTCGAGGATGATGCTGAGCATGTAAGTCTTTTAGACGTTCTTTGGCAATATGGGTATAAATCTGTGTTGTGGAGAGATCGCTATGGCCTAATAGCATTTGCACAACACGCAGATCAGCACCATGATTCAACAAATGTGTTGCAAAGGCATGACGTAAGACATGCGGTGACAAAGTACTGGAAATACCTGCCAGTTGTGCATAGCGTTTAACCAGATACCAGAATGTCTGCCTGGTCATTCCCCCGCCTCTGCGCGTCACAAATAGCTTATCTGAGAGTGACGTGCCTAATAAATCAGCCCGGGAGTTTTTAAGATAAAGGGCAATCCAGCTTAAGGCTTCTTCGCCCATAGGGACCAGACGTTCTTTATTGCCCTTACCGGTGACACGCACCACTCCATGTTGTAAATTGGCACCATAAATATCCAGACCGACCAGCTCTGATACCCGCAGACCCGTGGCATAGATTAATTCTAACATCGCTCGATCACGCAGGCCCAGAGGATCATATATATCAGGTGCTTCCAGAAGTGCTTCAACTTCCCTTTCAGACATTGTTTTGGGTAGCGGACGCCCTAGTTTGGGTGACTCTAACAGGGCACTGGGATCAACACTGATCTGATTTTCACGGATCAAGTACTGATAAAAGCGCCGTAAGGTGGAAAGCATTCGAGCCGTAGAACGGGCCTTGATGCCTAGTTCTAAACGATGTGCTAAATATGACTGTAAATTTATTTTGTCCAGACTAATCAGTTTTGCCGCATGGCCACTGGCAGACCATTTAGCCAAACCTTTTAAATCGGTCTGATAAGCATTGAGCGTATGCTGACTCAAGCCCTGCTCTGTCCACAGGGCATCCAGAAATTGTTCAATTAGTTGTTCATCCTGAGCCAACTGCTCTTTATTTAATGTGTGCTTTTTCATGAGCCAGCAGCCATTGCTTTATTTGCAGAAAATTAATCCGACCATGTTGTTTATCCAGAGTATCACCGGCATAACCACCAATACCGGATGCTGAGACGACACGATGACAAGGCACAATTACAGGGAAAAGATTTTGACGACAGGCATTGCCAACGGCTCGGGCACTACTATTGAGTTCTTTTGCCAAAGCACCATAGGTTTTCACCTCTCCTGATGGAATCTCTAACAAGGCTTGCCACACTTTTCGTTGAAATTCTGTGCCTGATTGCAGATCACAGGTTAAAGTAAATTGACTGTCTGTTTTAAAATAGGATTCTAATTCATGTTTTATTTGTTTTGCAAAGACTGAATCTGCTGTTGTAGAAGGAGAGCCAGAAGATGGAGTTGGCTGACCATTTGACAAGTAATGAGTTCCCGTAATGGTATTATTAACAAAAGAAACTGAGAGATATAGCTGTTCAGCTATGGGGAGAGGAAATACTATAGTTGTCATAAATTTGCTAAAAACAATAGATAAAATCGGGTAGCCACAGGTTTCTCTCCTACAGCCCCCACACCACCCATCATGCGGGTCCGCAATGGGCGGTTCACTAACCGTAATGA
>JAHXIM010000075.1 GCA_025655635.1 gamma proteobacterium symbiont of Lucinoma myriamae
AATTTGATCAGGAACAATTAAATTACAATTAATGTTGTACGATAATCTATCAATTCATGATGATTATCTTTTTTCAGGGTCGACTACTTATGCACTCAGACTCTTTTTTGATGATGGCTATGATCAGGGCATCTATTCCTGGGAAACCTTGTATGATCTGGGCAAAAATTATGAAAAATACTGGGCTTTATACCTGTTTGCATTGGAAGAACACCAATTAACACGTGGTGAAGATAAAAATACTCATAAAGGACCAGCAATAATTAAGGTCTTGTATTTTATGGACAAACTCATTAAATTCACTAATGAAGAAGAAGAGTTGGAATTACCGGATAATGTAAATACAGTACAACAACTTCTTGAATTATTACGTAAGCGTGGTAATCGATGGGAACGTGCATTTAGTGATGATGCCGTGCAATTTACCGTCAATAAAGAATTTGCCGAGCTGTTTACCGTGTTAGAGCATGGTGATGAAATTGCCCTGATACCTAAAGCCAAATAAAGCATAGCAAAATAAAAGACAGGCCCATAAAAAATGACCAAACTTACAAATTCCCTTGATAGCTGGAGCACAGAACAGTTTAAACAAGTGTTAAAACAAGAGATTGAAGCATTAGGTAATGATGTGCTGCCCTTAAATCAGGCAACCTGTCAGGGCGGCCTCGCAGATGATTCCAATATTTCAGCATTAATTAACTCAGTCACGGAAACTGACACTCAGCTGTTAATAAAAGTCGGTGTGTTTTTTAATGAAATTATTGCCGGCTGTAATTGCGGTGATGATCCCGCATCTGAAAATACCTATTGTGAACTACTCGTTTCTATCAATAAAATCAGTGCCGAAGCCTGTTTTTCTCTGCAATCCTAAATGATAGCAGCTTAAATCTGATCGCTCAGACATAGCAGCAGCTCGATACTCACACCCGCAAATGACTACTCCGCACGCAAGGCTTCAATCGGATCAAGTAAGGCGGCACGACGGGCAGGCAGTATACCGGCAATCAATCCGATGCTGATGGCAACCACTTCTGCGAGAATGACGAAGTTCCACGAGGTATGTACCGGCAGAGCCGGCAAACTCAGATGCAGAAGCTGGGCTATACCGACACCCAGTCCCAGTCCCAGTCCAACGAGTCCACCAATCGCAGAAAGTACAACAGCCTCACCTAAAAACAAACTCAGTACCTGAAACTGTCTGGCGCCTAATGCGCGCAGTAAACCAATTTCACTAATACGTTCATTAACTGAAATCGTCATGATAGTAACAATGCCGATGGCACCGACTAATAATGAAATACTGCCAATGGCGGCAACGGCAAAGGTCAACACATTTAAAACCGAGCCCAGTACCTCAAGCATTTGCTGCTGAGTGGTAATAGTGACATCATCTTTGCCGTGTCGTGCTTCAAGGATTTGTTTAATGCCATCAACAACGGTCTCCACTGAAGTATTATCATCATAAAGCACATCAACTTCGTGCAAGGTATCACGGTTAAATAAACTCATGGCACGGGAAGCTGGAATATAAAGTGTATCATCCAGATCAAAGCCCAGTACACTGCCTTTTGACTCCATGATACCAATGATGCGAAAGCGATGACCGCCCACTGTAATACGTTGTCCTAAAGGATTTTGATCGCTGAATAGTTCCTTTTTAAGTTTACTGCCGAGTACAGCAAAAGCACGCGGAGCAGTAGGATCATCATCGGGCAGAAAGCGACCTGTCTTTACAGCCATTTGAAACGCTTCCGGCATCTGTGAACCGGCACCATAAATTGTCGTGCGGCGACTACGATTACCGGCTTCGACTTCGGCATTGCCCTGAACAAAAGCAACGACGGCTCTGGCATAAGGTAAACGTTTAAGTGCCTCGGAATCTTCAATGGTTAATGGCCGTTCAGTACCAAATACGCCCATACTAATGCCGCCAGTTGTTGCCTTGCCCGGATTTATGGCCACTAAATTAGTGCCGAACTGAGTAAATTCAGCAAGCACAAACTGATGTACACCTTCACCGATAGAAGTTAATAAGACAACCGCAGCAACCCCCACAGCAATGCCCAATGCAGTTAAAAAACTGCGCAGGCGATGGGCAATCAGAGATGAGCCGGTTAAATGCAGGAAGTCGCGTAGCTGCATGATTTATTTACCTGTTAGTGCTAAAACAGGATCAAGCCGTGCAGCTCGTCGAGCAGGCAGTAAACTGAACACAAATCCGGCCAATAAACTAACAGCGATCGCAGTCAATACAGCCCATAAGGGGGCATAGGCAGGTAAATCTGGAAAAGTCTGTCTGATAGCCAGGCAACCCAGTTCACCCAGTAATAAACCAATGAAGGCTCCAAATGCAGATAACATAATAGCTTCTGATAAAATCAGGCGAATGATCAGACGTTGAGGAGCACCCAATGCTTTAAGTAAACCAATTTCTGCGGTACGTTGGGATACGGCGACCAGCATAACATTCATGATTAAAATACCGGCGACAGCGAGACTGATTGCGGCTATGCCGCCGATCGCATAAGTCAATGCACCTAATATACGATCAAAGGTTGCCAGTACCGCATCCTGAGTGACTACCGTTACATCCCGCTTACCCTGATGACGTTCTTTTAGTTGTTCAATAATGGCGAGTTTGACTGGCTCAATGGCAGAACGGGTTTTGGCTTCCACCAGAATCCGAAACAGTGAAGGTGTATTAAATAATTGCTGTGCCGATGCCACCGGAATCATGATGGTATCCTGTACATCCACACCAATCGAGCGGCCTTCAGAAGCCATAACACCAATGACACGAAAACGCCGATCCCCCAGACGCAGCCATTGACCAACTGCCGCCTGGGTAGCAAATAGTTCATCACGAATATTACTGCCAATGACACAAACTGGCATAGCACGATCCAGATCAGCAACAGGTAAGAAAGTACCCTGTGCCAATTCCCAATGGCGAATTTCTAACAGCTCATGATTACTGCCAATGACCGGCACTTCACGTGAACGTCCCTGAAAACTGGCCTTGACTGAACCGATATTAATCGGTGCAATACGTCGAACATTAGTGTTGCGAGTTAACACCTGTGCATCATCCAGAGTCAGATCACGGGGCGTCGTACCGACCATAGCAATGGGATTCAGCCCCGATGTTTCCGAATAACCGGGAAAAACAATCACAAGATTGGTACCTAGTGAGGTAAATTCATTGCTGACATAGCGCCGCGCACCTTCACCCAAAGCAGTTAACATAATAACTGCGGCAACACCAATAGCCATAGCAGTTAACATTAATAGTGTTCGGGTTGGGTAGCCCACTAAGGCTGTCCAGGAGAAACGAATAATATCGTTAATTGAAGTTGTCATCAGCGTGAACTTATCTGTGAGCATTGTTGATCAGATTCAATGCGGCCATCAACCATTTGTATCTGGCGCGTTGCTCGTTGACCGATGTTGGCATCATGGGTGACGATGATCACTGTAATACCCTGCTGGTTAAGTTGTTCAAGAATATTGATGACATCCTGTCCGGATTTTTGATCAAGGTTGCCTGTAAGTTCATCAGCCAGCAGGATATTGGGCTGCATGATGGTGGCGCGGGCAATGGCAATACGCTGTCGTTGTCCACCTGACAGTTGATCGGGAGTATGATGAGAACGATCGCTTAAGTCCATATCCATAACTGCTTTATTAACCAGCGGCTGACGCTGTTCAGGTTCTGTTCAGGTTCTGTTCCGGCAAGAATTAAAGGCAGGGCAGTGACATCCTGCTGGTTTAATAAATAAGTGCCCTCAGTCGCGCTGTCAAGCAGGCCAATTAAATTCAGTAAAGTTGATTTTCCTGAACCGGAAGGACCCATGATGGAAATATATTCACCCGCTTGAATAGACAGGTTGATATCATCCAGTGCATGTACTGTTTGCTCACCAACCAGAAAGTTACGATGAATATTCTTTAACTCAATCAAGCTTAATTCAATCATGTTTGTTATCAATAACGGCGTGGGCACCATCTTCGACACCTTCCCGCTCGATTGAAATAACGAGCTGTTCACCTGCAACGAGGCCGTCAATCACTTCAGTATAACTCCAGTTGCTCATACCAGTTTTGATCTGACGTTGTTCAAGCATCTGGTCATCGTTGAAAATAAGTACCTTGCTGCGTTCAAATAATGCCACAGTGGGAATACGCAATACCTTATCACGTCGATCCAGAATAACTTCAGCATCGGCACTATAACCGGGCAACATGTTGTTAGTATTCTCGATATTGATAAATTCAACCTCTATTTCAACCGTGCGTGACTGCTTTTCCAGATCCAGCACGTAATCAGCAACCCGACGTACTATACCGTCAAATGTTTTCCCGGCAAAGGCATCCAGAGAGATGCGCGCGGGCATTTGTGGACGAATCTGGGGGGCATCCACTTCATCAATAGGTGCGGAGACATAAAGGCAGGTGTAATCAATCAGATCAATGGCCGGCAAGGTAGCGATACCAATTGGCGAAGGCGTAAGAAATTCACCTAGTTCACCATTAACTTCAGCAACACGGCCTTTAAAAGGTGCTGTTAACCTGGTACGTGCCAGCTCGGCCTGGACGACATCGATTTTTGACTGGCTGACCTTGATAACAGTATTGGCGGCTTCACAGGCGGCCAGTTTTGCCTGAGCTTCACTTTCGGCCTTGTCTACACTTTCTTCAGACACCATATTTTTTTTGCGTAATGTACGCAAACGACGGGCTTCACGTTTTTCAACTTCGGCAATGATACAGGCCTGGCGTGCCAGTGCAATTGATGCCTGAGACTCATGCTTGGCCAGTGAGACCTGTGCCTGTAAATCATCATTCCATATTTCCAGCAGCAGTTGTCCTGCTTCGACACTATCTCCTTCTTTAACGGGCAGACTTTCAATCTGACCACCGATTGAGGGAGAAAGGCGTGCACGCTGGCAGGCCTTGAGCGTCCCTGCACGAGTATTAGTAATCGTTGAAAGTACTTCTCCCTGTGTGACGGCCTGTACCACAACAGCAACCGGACGTGGGCGTTTGATATAGGCAAGCAGTACTGCAATGCCAATAATAATCAGCAGACTGATAAAAAGCAGGCGATGTCGTTTTAACATAAAAAGATCCCGATTATTTTTTGCAGGAAAATAAATACATCTATTTATTAATGAAACCCTTATTAATTGATATTATGCCCTGCGCAAAGATTTGGGTGGACGGGTAATATTATGATATGTATAAATTATCATTCAAGCTGAGCTTATCAAAGCTCGTTCCGAGCTTAATCAGAGTTATCCTATATAATATTAGGCCATCTTAGATTAATTTAAAACCTGTGTGCACCAACGAATTGTCTCAATATAAATTTATTCAAATGGCGTGTATTGCACTCTGCTTAAATAATATTCCAGTATACCATTAGGACCTTGTACCCGGATATCATCACCTTCTCTTTTATTTAACAGTGCCTGCGCCAGGGGTGAATCCATACTGATAAAGCCGAGTTTGATATCAAATTCATCGGGTCCCACAATTCGAAATTGTTTGATATCACCCTCTTCATCCTCTAATTCTACCCAGGCACCAAAAAATACTTTTTTAATATCATCAGGAATTCGATCCACTTCCACCATATCATCCAGTCGTTTAGACAGATAACGCACTCGTGAATCAATTTCTCTTAGCTGTTTTTTGCCATAAATATACTCAGCATTTTCACTTCTATCGCCCTGTGCTGCTGCTTCTGACACCGACTGAGTCACGACTGGACGTTTTTCTTTCCACAAATAACGTAATTCTTCCTCCATACGAACTTTACCTTGCGGAGTAATATATTTTGAAGATGGTTTACGCGGTGGGCGATAACGTCCCATAAATTACAGATTCCTCTTAACAAGTCATTTTCTCACTTTAAAATGAGCTGAAATGATGCTTTTACAGATAAATTGATTGTATTTGCATTTAAAAACATGATAACAATCACTATATAATAAAAATAAAGTCAGAAATAGTCATACACTGGTGTATTATAAGTACAATGAACTGTTTGTCCTATGAGTGGTCTACTTTCTATAATATATGCAACGTGTACTGTTAATTATAAAAGCTACTCTTAAAGTCGAATTTCCACAAAATTAAGATAAGAAGTAAACTATGTCAAAATTTTCAAATTTAACATTAAAAGCACCGTTTAATACGTCGCCCATGTTGCCGTCCAAAATGCTGCTGTCCAGAGTGTTATCCAAAACATTACTGACAATTACTCTTAGCGCTGTGCTTCTCAGCGCACCATTTTCTGCAATCGCTAAGGTTTATAATTCTGCGGATTATGTTCACCCTGTATCACCTGCAAAAGAACATGCAAAGCTTAGTTTTGTCATTGCCAAGCAGTTACAGTATCAACACTATCGCCAAATGGTATTAGATGATGAATTATCCTCTAAAGTATTTGATGCCTTTTTGAAATCACTTGATCCTAATAGAACTTTTTTTCTTGCTGAAGATATTAAGGAATTTGAAAAATTTCGTTTTTTAATAGATAACAATTTTCGCCGTGGTGAGCTTGATAATGCCTTTAATGCCTTTAACCTATATCAAAAACGTCACGCAGAGCGCCTGGCCTACACTCTGAACTTATTAGAGAATAACTATAGTAAACTCGATTTTAACAAAAATGAAGAGCTGACTATGGATAGAGAAGAATTACCATGGCCTGCAAATAAAGACGAGCAAAACAAATTAACTCGCCAGCAACTGAAAAACGTTATGATCAGTTTTAAATTAGCGGGTAAAGATGACAAAGAAATTCAGGAATTATTAATTAAACGCTACAAAAATCAAATCAATCGTATTAAGCAAACCAATAATGAAGATGCTTTTCGCATTTACATCAATGCCCTGGCCGAATCTTACGATCCTCATACTCAATACTTTTCACCAAGAATATCTGAAAATTTTGATATTCAAATGAGCCTGTCCTTAGAAGGTATTGGAGCCATGTTGCAAGCTGAAGATGGCTATACAAAAGTCAAGCGCCTGGTACCTGCAGGTCCTGCCGAAAAAGCAGGACAATTAAAAGCAGGCGATCGTATTGTTGGTGTTGCTCAGGGTGTGGATGGTGACATAGTTGATGTGATTGGCTGGCGTCTGGATGATGTGGTACAGCTGATCCGAGGTAAAAAAGGCACTACTGTCCGCCTGGAACTTATCCCGCAAAACGCCAAAGATGAACATAAGACAAAAACAATTCAAATCGTTCGCAATACGGTCAAATTAGAAGAGCAGGCAGCAAAAAAAGAAATTATTGAAATCACAGAAAATGGTCAGAAGAAAAAAATAGGTGTTATTGACATTCCTGCCTTTTATATTGATTTTAAAGCAGCACAGGCTGGTGATCCTGATTACAAGAGCACCACACGAGATGTCAAAATACTGGTTAATGAATTAAAACAGGAAAAAGTCGATGGCCTTATCATTGACTTAAGAAACAATGGTGGTGGTTCATTACAGGAAGTAAATACCTTAGTCGGCCTGTTTATTAAATCAGGGCCTACGGTTCAAGTTAAAGCCGCTGACGGCCGCATTGCACAATTAAACGATGACAATGATGAAGTCACTTATCAGGGACCTTTGGCTGTTTTGGTTAATCGTCTAAGTGCTTCTGCTTCAGAAATTTTTGCAGGTGCCATCCAGGATTATAACCGCGGTCTTATTATCGGTAATCAGACCTTTGGTAAAGGCACCGTTCAGGCTTTACAGCAATTAGAACAGGGTCAGATAAAATTAACTCATGCTAAATTTTATCGTGTTTCAGGTGATAGTACGCAAAATCTTGGCGTGATTCCTGATCTGATGTTTCCCGCTCTTTATGACAAGGAAGATATTGGTGAAAGCTCACTGCCAGAAGCATTACCCTGGGATCAAGTAAAAAATGCGGATTACAACAATTTACCCGCAGTAAAAAGTATTTTCCCTGCGCTAAAAAGCAAACATGAAAAACGCATTGTATCCGATCCTGACTTTCAATATATTCAAGAAACTCTTGCCCGTATCGAGAAGAAGAAAGAACAAAAAACCTTATCTCTCAACTTCAAAGTACGAGAAAAAGAATATAAAGAATCTCGCCAGGAACAATTAGAAATTGAAAATAAACGTCGTATTGCCAACGGTGACAAACCCTTTAAGAATATTAAAGAATTAGATGATGAAGATGATATTCTGGGTCTGAATGATGAAGCTCATGACGATAAAGATAATGATGACGAGGACGAGGATAAAAAGGATAGTGACAGCTACACACTTCTCTTAGAATCCGCTCATATTCTGGTTGATTTTATCCAATTAAAGTCCGCTAACCTGGTTCATAAATAATTAATCACTTGATTCAGGGTGTTCTACACCCTGATTTATTATTTTAGTTTCAATAACTTAAAAAATACTGGTTACTTTTCAATCAACTATTATCATCACACCCTGAATTTTAAATCATTTTAAAAATAAATCCTTTTTTTTCATCATTTTTCTTGCTCAATCAAAAATCCTGTCCCATAGTTATAGATACAGTTAAAAAAAGTCTGCGATTGCTTATTTTTCTGACTTTGATGCTCTGTATCCACAGGGTATATAAAAGCACAGCAATCTCTTAACAAAGAGTCAACGTTATAAAATAAATGACCATAGGCTTGATAACTATCATTAAAAACACACGCTGAATAGCTTATTCAATTCCGGAGGAATATACGATGTACCATTACACTAAACTTGATTTATTTTGTGATGATGTAAAAAAATACGCAGATGCAGATGGTTATGTAGTCAGCCCTGAAAAACATATTATCTATTTGAAATGTAAGGAATTATCCCTATTTTTGAGTGACCAGATCGACCAGAAATGTTATA
>JAHXIM010000493.1 GCA_025655635.1 gamma proteobacterium symbiont of Lucinoma myriamae
ATGATTTTTGGTGGTAATATCATGATATTTCACTATAATTTCAATGGGTTATGATTATAGACCATTTTCAACTGATTTTTATAGGTTCATACCACCATTTCAGAAATGGGCCCTCTTTTATTAAGCAACCTCTTAGAGCTCAATGAGGTACAAGGCGGTATTTTATATAGTGCTTTTGCCATTGCCGATGATGAGGGTTTATTACTATTAGATTTAAAAGATCTGCGCAGTATGCTCTCATGGATGGGGAAAAATGCCAAAACACTCTCGATGGAGTATGGTAATATCAGCAGCTCAAGTTTAGGAGCCATACAAAGACGCCTGCTTGTTCTTGAAGAACAAGGCGGTGAGAATTTATTTGCCGAGCCTGCCTTAAAATTAGACGACCTGATGATCACAGATTTTTCAGGTCAGGGTGTTATCAGTATTATGGATGTCACCAAGCTGATGAATCAATCTCCCAAAGTCTATGCTTCTTTCTTAATCTGGTTACTGGCCGAATTATATGAACAATTACCTGAAGTCGGAGGTGCAGAAAAACCCAAACTTGTACTGTTTTTTGATGAAGCGCATCTTATATTTGATCGTGCGCCCCGCTCCCTTGTTGATAAAATAGAGCAAGTAGTCCGTCTCATTCGCTCCAAGGGAGTTGGTGTCTATTTCATCAGTCAAAGTCCCTTAGATATCCTGGAAGACATTATGGGGCAATTAGGTACAAAGATTCAGCATGCACTACGCGCATTCACACCAAAAGATAAGAAAAATGTAAAATTGGTCGCAGATACTTTTAGAGAGAATCCGGAACTCGATACCCGCAGCGCTATTACCGAACTAAAAACAGGTGAAGCCCTTGTTTCAGTACTTGATGACAACGGTGCTCCAACTCCTGTTGAACGAATATTAATATGTCCTCCTGAATCACGTATCGGCCCTTTAAATACCACAGAACGTCAGGACATCATGAATCGCTCTCCCATGAAAGGACGCTATGATGAAGACATTGATCGTGAATCGGCCTATGAGATCCTTAAAGAACGTGCTCAGGAAAAAGCCAAAGCAGAAAAAAAACCTCGCGCATCAAATCGTCAAAGCTATGCTGAGTCAATTACAAAAAGTATTTTACGTTCCGTTGGCAGCTCATTAGGTCGCCAGATTGTGCGCGGTATTATGAAGACATTGTTGGGGAAATAGTTAGGAAAATAAATACAATTATACAGGGTGCAAGTCTCTGACAGGTAAGGATTAAACTAAATGACCATAATCATGAATGATATTGATCATTTAATTCAACTTTTCTAGTTTTTTTGTTTAGAAGTCCCCTTCAGCAGCACGTTCCATAATTTCAAGAATAATTGTCTTTACTTTTATTGCTTCAGCTTTTAACGCTGGAGGTAGTGGTTTTCCACCATAAATCATTAGATCCATATTCAGAGAATAAAGCCATAATTTGCCGGTCTTATCTTCAACCAGTGAAATACGACAAGGTAAATAAGCTGAAAATGCATCGTTATAATCAAGCATCTGTGCTGCTGTTAACGAGTTACAAAACAGGAATATTTTCACAAAACGATACGGTTTCTCTGTCTTTGCTGCAATGTCTAAAGAAAGTGGTAATTCACCAACATTTGCAATGTTAAGCTCATTAGCAATAGTCTTTAAACTTTTTTCAATATCTTCTGCAGTAAGACCTTCTTCTACAGGAAAACGCCAGACAGTGGCGCTGGCAGCATCTTTATACTTTAATATGTTTTGCACCAGTTCAGTATAGGCTTTGGTCGCACCCGGATCAAAATCACTCAGAGTATTTTTAACATTCATATACAAAACGCCGGATGCAATAATAGCCACCAGGCCAACTAAGGCAAGGATATTTTTAAACAAAATAATTCTCCAGTTTTTGGGTTTGGTTTTTAAGTTGAAAAAGTAATAATCTGACGAACCAAAGTCTATATCATCCTGATAAAGACTTTGGTTCCAGTAATTCTGAATTTTATTATTATGTCTGTTCAAATTAATGAACAGGTAGCGACTTAATTCTTCACTTTTTTTATTATTTTGCTAATATATCACAAATTATGTGTGTTTTTATAGATTTTAATATTTTTTATTGTATTTTATTGATGTTAATTAAGCGTTAAGCTTTTCATCACCAACATCTTTATTTAAAGAGAGAAGCTGTGAGCAAATTTTGTGTATAAGTTTCTTTGGGAGTACTGAAAATCTCACACGTTTCACCTGTTTCGATGATTTTGCCGTCTTTCATCACCATAATACGATGTGCTACGGCTTCAATCACCTTTAAATCATGAGTTATGAACAAGTAAGAAATTTTATGACGTTCCTGCAATTCTCTTAATAAAACGAGAACCTGTTTTTGTACGGAAACATCTAACGCACTGGTTGGCTCATCGAGTAATATCAGTTTGGGTTCAAGAATAACCACACGAGCAATTGCAATACGCTGTCGCTGTCCTCCTGAAAATTCATGGGGATAGCGCCAGAGAATATCATCCTCCAAACCCACTTCAAGCAATACCTTTTGTATTTTTTCCCTGCGTTGTTCTTTATTCAAGTGTGGGAAATGAATTTGTAATCCTTCACCAACAATCTGTTCAATCGTCATTCTCGGTGATAGTGAAGAATAGGGATCTTGAAAAACAACCTGAAATTCTTTGCGCAAAGGACGTAAAGCAGTATGTGTTAAGTGATCAATTTGTTTTTGATCAAAATAAATTTCCCCGGAACAATGCTCTAATTTAAGTAAACACCGACCTAAGGTTGATTTGCCTGAACCAGACTCACCCACTATACCTAATGTTTCACCTTCTCTAAGCACCAGATCAATATTATCAACTGCTTTGACTGTATTTGATGTCCTGCGAAAAAATCCCTTAGTACTGGTAAAATGACACTTTAAGTGATGTCCTGAAAGCAATTCTTTATTTTTCTGTAATGCAGATGTCTCATTATCAGGAATGATTCGTTCTGGTTCGCTATTGAGTAGTTTTATGGTATAGGGATGTTGTGGTGCATCAAATAAGCCGTCTACCCTTCCCTGTTCAACAATATCGCCTTCCTGCATGACACAAACATGATCGGCAAAACGTTTCACCAGATTAAGATCGTGAGTGATCATCAGAACTGCCATAGAAAACTCTTTTTTAAGTTTTTCTAATAAGAGTAATATTTGCAGCTGCACTGTCACGTCTAAGGCTGTTGTCGGTTCATCGGCAATTAAAAGTTTTGGCTCACAGGCAAGTGCCATAGAAATCATCATGCGCTGACGTTGGCCGCCCGATAAAAGATGAGGAAAGGCTTCAAAACGATAATGCGGATCGAGTATTCCGGTTAATTCCATTAATTCAATAGCACGTTTTTTTGCTGCCGGTTTACTCATACCCTTATGTATCAGCATAGGCTCCATAATTTGATCACCCACTGTGAAGGTGGGATTTAATGAGGTCATGGGTTCTTGAAAAATCATTGAAATTTCACTACCACGAACGGATTTTATATTGCTATCATCAACACCCAATAAGTTTTTACCAAGAAAAGAAATCGAACCTGATGAATAGTTTACTTTTTCTTCATCATGCAGGCGTAATATAGACATTGCTGTGACCGACTTTCCAGAGCCCGATTCACCGACCAGTGCCATAGTTTCACCCGCAGCCATTGAAAAGTTAATATCACGAACAACGTTGACTGATCCGGCCAGTGTGTCGAAATTAACACTCAAATCTTTGACATCAAGAATACTATTTTGTTTGTTCATTTAATCACTTTATCCACGTCGGGTGTCCAATGCCTCACGCAAGGCTTCACCTATAAAAATTAATAACACCAGGGTACCTACAAGTACAGAAAAAGTAGTCATTGATAGCCACCAGGCATCAATATTCTCTTTACCCTGAGATAATAATTCCCCCAGACTTGGAGTAGATGGTGGTACGCCGAGTCCCAGATAATCTAAACTGGTTAATGCTAAAATAGAACCACTGATGCGAAAGGGTAAAAATGTCAGAACCGGCACCATACTATTGGGTAATAGATGTTTGAACATAATCCCCACATTGGACACACCCATTGAACGGGCGGCCTGAACATAATCAAGATTTCGTCCACGCAGGAACTCTGCCCTGACATAATCAGATAAGCCCATCCAGCCGAACATGGATAAAAGAATAATTAATAAACCAATACTGGGTTTAAAAATAGAAGCAAAAATAATCAATAAATAAAGTTCAGGCATAGAACTCCAGATTTCAATCAGTCGCTGAGTCACCAGATCCACTTTGCCTACAAAATACCCTTGAATACTGCCGACAATAATTCCAATAACCACTCCGATTGCCGTCAAAACCAGTGCAAAAAGAACGGACAAACGAAAGCCATAAATCAAACGGGCTAACACATCCCTGCCGCGATCATCAGTACCTAAAAAGTTTTGTTCTGAAGGCCTTGCCGGATTGGGTAATTCCGCAAAGTAATTAATTGAATCATAACGGTAATTATTAATTGGATAAATTGCCCAGTTACCATTAGCCAATATTTTCTCTTTGATATAGGGATCGTTATAATCCGTCATGGTGACAAAGTCACCACCAAAGGTTGTCTCAGGATAATCATTCCACAGTGGAAAGTAATATTGCTGTTCATATTGAATAAGTAACGGCTTATCATTACTGATCAATTCAGCAAATAAGCTCACACCAAAAATTAGTGTAAAGAGCCATAAGGAATAATAGCCGCGGCGATTATTTTTAAAACGCATCCAGGCTCGTTGATAAGGAGATAAATTTGATAATTGTTCATTATTGAGTGTTGTTGACATATTTACCTACTCCTCCTAGTTTGATTTGGCTGAATCAAATTTAATACGAGGATCAATCAAAACATAAGACAGATCAGTAATGAGCTTAGTAAACAAGCCTAACAGGGTAAATAAAAAAAGTGAGCCTAATACCACGGGGTAATCACGACGAACAATGGATTCATAAGACAATAAACCCAGACCATCCAGCGAAAAAATAGTTTCTATCAATAAACTGCCGGCAAAAAAAGCCGCTAAAAAACTGGCTGGAAACCCAGTCACCAGGGGTATTAAAGCGTTTCTAAAGACATGCTTGTATAACACCTGATTACCGCTTAAACCTTTTGCTTTTGCCGTAACCACATAATTTTTACGTATTTCTTCCAGGAAGCTGTTTTTTGTCAGCATGGTCATCACAGCAAAACTGCCAATCACAGAAGAAATAATGGGTAACACCATATGCCATAAATAATCCGTTGTTTTACCAAACCAGCTGAGCTGCTCCCAATTATCAGATGTCAGTCCTTTAAGTGGAAAAACATCAAAAAAGCTTCCGCCGCCAAATAAAACCAGCAGTAAAATTGCCAGTACAAAGCCCGGTATGGCATAACCCACTAAAACAATGGTACTGGAAATTACATCGAACCGGGTTCCATCCCTTACAGCTTTGGCAATGCCCAGCGGAATACAGGTCAGATAAGTAATAAAAAATGTCCACATCCCCAGGCTGATTGAAACAGGTAGTTTATCAACAATTAATTCTGTCACTGACTGATGATGATGATAACTCTCACCAAAATCAAAATGAATATAATTGCTCATCATAGTGACAAAACGTTCGACAGGCGGTTTATCAAAACCATATAGCGCCTTTATTTCATCAAGTCGTTCTTTATCAATACCCTCCGCACCACGATATAATTCACTGGCAGTATTGCCTGCTTCAGTCATTTGATCCTGTCCAGTCAATTGTGCAACCAATTGTTCAACCGGACCGCCTGGAACAAACTGAGTAATGACAAAAGTGATGAGCATGACACCAAATAAAGTTGGAATCATCAGTAGTAATCGTTTAAAAATATAATAAAGCATAAAATGTCACTTTTTGACCTTAGTTCTGTGTAGAAGGCATATTGGCAGAAGTACCTTTTGTTCGATGCTCCGCTTTAAACCACCAGGTTGACATCATCCAGCCTTCGGCTGAAAAATAATCCGGTAATGTCTGCGGAAATTCAAATTTATCCCAATAGGCGATTCGATGAGTTGAAATATACCAATGAGGAACCAGGTAGAATTCACTTAATAACACCCGGTCCATCGCACGTGTGATGGCAATAATTTCTGCTCTGTCGGTAGTATTACTCAATTGTTCCAATAACGAATCAATGGCCGGATTTTTTATGCCAGGATAATTGGCAGAGCCATCCACATCAGCTGTTTTAGAATGCCAGCGTCCAACTAATTCATTGCCAGGCACCTGACTCTGAGGATAGCTGGAAATAATCATATCAAAATCTTTGGTTTCAACTTTACGTTTATATAAGGTAAAATCAACCGTCCGATAATTCATAGTAATACCGAGTTTTTTTAGATTGCGCGCATAGGAAGCAGCAATGCGTTCAAACGCCTTTTGAGACAAGAATAAATCAAAGGTAAATGCCTTGCCAGCTTGATTTCTCAACGCGCCATTGTTAAATTCCCAGCCGGCTGACTTAAGCAGTTTAATAGCCTGGCGTAAATTATCGCGTAGAGAAGATGGTTTGCTGGTCATAGGAGGCATCCAGGCATCCTGAAACACTCCTGCTGGCAGTTGTTCTTTAAACGGCGCTAATAATTCACGTTCTCGTTGAGAAATTGGTCCCTTTGCAGCCAGTTCCGTATTACTAAAATAACTGTCATTACGCTGATACTGATTATAAAACAACATGCGATTGGCCCATTCAAAGTCATAGGCAAGCACCAGTGCTTCACGCACTCTCCTGTCACTAAACAAGAGCTTGCGAGTATTTAAGATAAAACCCTGAACACCCTGACTATTTTGATGTGCTATATTGTCTTTGACTATCTCCCTGGTTTTAAACACCCGTCCGGTATAATCACGCGCCCACATTTTTGAATTGTATTCATGACGAAAATCATATTCACCGGCTTTCAAGGCCTCAAGGTCAATAGTATTATCACGAAAATATTTGTAGACCACCTCATCAAAATTAAACATACCTTTACGAACACCCAAATCAGCAGCCCAGTAATCAGGATTACGTTTATATTTAATCTGCTTACCCGTATCATAGCTTTCAAGAATGTAAGGACCACTGCCGATGGGAGTTTTCATTGCCGTATCTTTAAATTCAAGCTCACCTACCCAATGTTTTGGAAATACTGACAGATAACTACTGAGCAACATCGGCAATTTCGGATTTTTTTCTTTAAAATTAAAACGAATTATCCGGGTATCAATAATCTCTGCATCACTGATATCACCCAGAGTAATTTTATAAGCAGGATGGACATGTTTATCCTGCATTAACGTATCAAAGGAAAATTTAACATCTTCAACAGTAACAGGCGTACTGTCAGAAAATCTAGCCATAGGATTGATATGATAAGAAACAGATAAACCATCTTCAGCAACTGTTACATCATCAGCAAGTAAACCATAAAAGGTATAGGGTTCATCCAGACTCTGTTCCATCAGGGTCTCAATAATGAGCCCTTCAACACCATCTGCGGCAACACCTTTAAGAAGAAATGGATTAAGACGATCAAATGTCCGTGAACCATTGAGATTAAGACGTCCGCCTTTTGGTGCATCGGGATTAACATAGTCAAAATGAGAAAAATTCTTACTATATTTGGGCGTATAACCATAGGCCATAGCATAATCAGAAAATGCTGATTTACTAATACAAAGACTGCCAAAAACAAAAAAAATTAAATAGATTTTTAATGTTACATTAAGAACAGACGACATTTTTACCCTATTTTCGGAATTTTCAAATAATATCTAGTTTATTATATTTATCAAAGGTATCATAACGGAAATACACATTTTTACAAGTAGTAATCAATTTAAAAAATGACTTACTATTTGTTATAGATTTTTTTGAATTTTTTAAGGAGTCAAACATGGGATTTATGCAGGGTAAACGTGCGCTTATAGTTGGTCTTGCCAGTAATCGTTCAATTGCCTGGGGAATAGCTCAGGCAATGAAGCGTGAAGGGGCTGAGCTTGCATTTACTTATCAAAATGATAAATTGAAAAGCCGAGTGGAAAAACTAGCTACCGAATGTGATTCAGATATAGTACTTCCCTGTGATGTTTCTGATGATGCTCAGATTGAAAAAGTATTTGAAGAACTTGATAATTTCTGGGATCACCTGGATATTATTATTCACTCGGTGGCTTTTGCACCAAGAGAAGAACTTAGCGGTGAATATCTTGATAGTGTGACACGACAGGGCTTTATTACCGCTCACGAAATCAGCTCATACAGCTTTGCAGCACTGGCCAAAGCCGGTCGTAACATGATGGAAGGACAAAATGGCGCTTTACTGACCTTGTCTTACCTTGGCTCTGAACGCATTATGCCAAACTACAATGTGATGGGACTGGCTAAAGCGAGTCTGGAAGCCAATGTACGTTATATGTCTGAATCATTGGGGCCTGACGGTATTCGTGTTAATTCGATCTCTGCCGGACCAATTAGAACGCTTGCCGCTGCTGGAATCAGTGACTTCCGTAAGATGCTTACCCACGTTGAAGAAAATGCACCATTAAGACGTAATGTAACCATCAACGATGTTGGTAACACAGCCGCTTTTCTATGCTCTGATTTGGCGGCAGGTATTACCGGAGAAAATATCTATGTTGATTCTGGATATAACCATATTGGTATGGGTGCATTAAATAAACCTGATGATAAATAAAAATGTAGAAAATATTTCATTTATGAATAAATCATTCTATTAATCGGGTAGCCACAGGTTTCTCTCCTACAGCCCCCACACCACCCATCATGCGGGTCCGCAATGGGCGGTTCACTAACCGTAATGAA